>JBDKHS010000057.1:0-6202 GCA_039797505.1 Pseudomonadota bacterium
CCCCGTTCCCCAATCGGCAAATCAAAACCCAAAGGATGTTGGTTGACAAACTCATCCACGCCCGCCAAATGCGCCGCCTGCACTAAAGCCGCATCATCCAAATACGGCGCACCCATCACAATGTTTTCTTTGACCGTGCCATAAAATAACACGCTGTCCTGCGGCACATAGCCAATATTACGGCGCAAATCCGCAGGGTCGAGCTGGCGGCTGTCGATGCCATCTAACAACACGCTGCCCTCGCCCACTTGGTACAAATTCAACAGCAATTTCGCAAGGCTACTTTTTCCCGAAGCCACACGCCCAATAATCCCAACCCGTTCACCAGTCTGAATTTTAAAAGAAATATTTTGCAAGGTTTTCAGCGGTTGGCTGGGATATTGAAACTGCACATTTTTGAATTCGACCGCGCCCTGCAATTCGGGACGGTGCACAAAATCCTGTCCTTCGGGGCGTTCCAAAGGCAAACTCATGATGTGATTGAGTGCCTTCAATGCCGCCCGCGATTGGTGATAACGCATCATCAGCCCCGCAACTTGCCCCAAGGGAGCTAAAGCGCGTCCTGTCAAAATCGTGCTCGCAATCAACGCGCCTGTGCTCAATTCGCCTGCCTTGATTAAATACACCCCAAAAATCACGATGGCAATTGTCGTAACTTGTTGCACTAACAGCGTTAAATTCACCGCCAAGGCAGAAATCAAACGCGAGCGCAAACTGCTTTTTGCAATTTCGCCCAATAACTGTTCCCAACGCCGTTGCAACACGCCTTCCGCTTGCAGGGTTTTAATATTTTCAATGGCAGCAAGGGCTTCCACTAATACCCCATGCTTTTGGGCACTGGCGCGAAAACTCTGCTCGACCGCTTTACGCAGTGGAAATTGCAAGGCAAAACTGATGAATAACACCACGGGCACGGCAAAAATCGGCACAAATACCAAATTGCCGCCAATCGCCCAGATAACTAATAAAAACAATAAAGTGAACGGCAAATCAACCACGGTGGTTAAAGTTGCGGAGGTGAAAAAATCCCGAAAGCTTTCAAATTCCAGCAAATGATTGGCAAACGCGCCCACAGAACGCGGATGTGCGATTAAACGCGTGCCCATCACTTGTTCAAAAATCATGCTGGCTAAAATGATGTCGGATTTTTTGCCAGCCAAATCAATAAAATAGCCGCGTAAGGTTCGCATCACAAATTCAAAAGCGAACACGATCCCCGCGCCAATTGCCAGCACCCACAAAGTTTCCAGCGCGTGATTGGGCACGACGCGATCATAAACATTCATCACAAACAGCGGTGAGGCAAGGGCGAATACGTTAATTAACAATGAGGCGAGCAAGACTTCTAAATAAACATGCCACGACTTTGCCAGCGTGCCCCAAAACCAATTACGCGGGCGAGGAATTGCGCCTGCTTCGGAGCGCGCATCAAAACGATAGGCTTGACGCACGCAGAGCGCGTAACCCGTGTACTGTTCTTGAAGACTTTCTACGCTAATTTCAGCGAAGCCTTCGCCACTTTCAGGTTGAATAATTTGTGCTGTAGTTGGCGTGAGCTGTGCATTTAAAACGCAGGCTTGATTATCTTGGAGCAGTAATACCGCAGGTAATTGTAGTTTAGTGAGTTTTTCTAGCGGACGCTTAATCAAGCGTGCACTTAAACCTGCGCGGGCGGCGGCGCGAATAAATAATTCTGGGGTTAAACCCTGCTCGGTCAGCGGTAAACCTGCACGCAAGGCTTCAGGGGAAAAGGGGCGCTGATGCAGCTTAGTTAAAATCACTAAACAGTACAGCAAGGGGTCATCAATACGCGGGGTTTCAAGCGGAATTGCAGTTGTCATCGGATTGCACGCAGCGAAAATCATGCAAGATAGCTTAGAATAAGCAAGACAGACACGCAAGGAAAGAATAAGGCTGGCGGAGAGGGCGGGATTCGAACCCGCGTGGGGTTTCCCCCCAACCGATTTCGAGTCGGTGCCGTTATGACCGCTTCGAGTACCTCTCCGTGTCGAATGCGGCATAATATAGCATTACTAGCATATTTTTAATAGCCTTCAATCAGAGAACCCGCCCCCTGTGCTGACTTATATTGTTGCAATTCCTGCGTTTTGGGCTGCCTATTTGGCGATGACTTATTCCCCACAACGCGCTTTTCTCACCGCTTATATTCCTATCTTATTTTTATTGCCTGATTATTATTACTGGGTGTTACCCGTTTTACCTGACCCCAGTTTTAATCAGGCGGTGTTAATGGCAATTTTTGGGGTGTGGCTGATGCGGGGTCGTCCGCATTGGAAATCCAGCTCTACAGATTACTTGGTCTATGGCTATTGTATTTCAACGACTTATTCCGAATACAGTAATGCGGGTTTTGATGAGGCATTAAACATAGGATTTGATGCAGTGGCTTCAATTCTCGTGCCCTACATCATGGCAAAAGCTTTGATTGAACCCTGTGGTTTGCGCTTTGAATTTGCCAAAAGCGTGGTGTGGTCTTTATTCATTATCTCTATCCTGTCTGTTTATCAATTTTTCAGTGGTGCACCTGAAACGCTGTGGCAGATTATGCTCGCTCCCTTTTTCCCAGGACAAGGTTGGCAATGGGTCACTAGCTTTCGCTGGGGTTTGGCAAGAGTTTCAGGGCCTTATGGACATGCCATTTTAGCGGGAATCATCATGGTCGTGGGCTACCGCATTCAACGTTGGTTGCATTGGAGCGGGGCTTGGACAGAACGCATTAAATGGATTGCATGGATTCCGCTGAAAACCGACACCGTGCTCAGCATTGGCTTATTTGCGGGCGCATTCATGACCTTGGTGCGCGGGCCTTTGATTGGCGGGGTGTTTGGCGCGATTATCGTGATTATTGGGCGTTCTAAACAACGCTGGCTAATTTTATATCTCACCATCGCCGCTGTCATTATCATCGGCATTCCTTTCATGAATTGGTTTATTGGTTATGCCTCTGTGGGGCGTGAGGCGGCGGCGACTGAATCACAAGAAACTATTGCTTATCGTTGGGAGCTTATCGGCACATATATTGACGATGGCATGGCGCGGATGTGGTTTGGTTGGGGTCGCAATGGTTGGCCGAGAAATCCTTTTCAGCCTTCAATTGATAATTTTTATTTATTGTTATTTCTTATGCACGGTTTAGTCAGCATTATTTTTTTGCTGGCAATTATTTTAGGCATGATGTTGCGTTTATTCATTCACGACATGTTGCGTCCCGTGCCAGAACCTCAGGGCAGTGCTTTAGGATTTACCCTGATGGGTTTGTATATTGTGTTTGGATGGTCAATTGCGACGGTGTACATGGGTGAACAAACCATTCCCTTGCTGTTTTTATTAGTGGGTTGGAGCGAGGGCTATCTAATGTATTCCAAACAAGAACATTTACTTTATCCCGAGCAATTCGGAGGGAAGGAGAAAAACCTTGAAAATAATACGCCTAGTTCTCCAAGTCGTTTTAAATTCAAGCGTTATTTAGAATAACCTGAGTTCGGGATAAGAAAGAGTAGAAAGTTTAGTCGTCGTAGGGTGGAATAGCGTAGCGCATGCCACCCTGCAAGGTGATAACTCTAGGCATAACGCGGTTGAATTTATAGAACCCATTTGGAATCTTAATTTTAAGCTAAGTTTGCGAGATTGAGCTGATTGTAGGTGCGAATTTATTCGCACCTACAACTAGCCCATAGAATGTGCTTAGGAACGAAGCGCATCAATTCGTGAGAAAACGATGAATCCCAATTTTGGTAAAATCAACCAGTTACGGATTCAACTGCGTAACTCCTAATTTTAAAAAATTTTCAGGTCTCGAGGTTTATATCAACAGATTTGCGTCAGATTTTGAAGAGCCATGCCATTAGCTGGCATTGCAAATACTGGAGTATTCCTCTTGGAATAACACAATATTGCCATCATCTTCGGCATCTAAGGTGAGTTTAATCAGGGCATTATTGTACAAAGTTGCGTGCTTATCTTTGAGATAAACCACCCCATCCAATTCGACAACCCGCAACGCGGTGAGCTTTTGCCCCATGCAAATAGGACTGTAACCTTCACCGGTGATAGGACTGTAGCAAATGCCGCTGTCACTGGCGCGTAGAAAATGTTCTGTTTCATCAAAGACATGGGCATCTTCACTGTCTAAAGGCTTACCAGAGTATAAACACTGGTTGATATACGCATAGACTTGACCGTGAAAACGTACCACCAGAGCGGCGTGTGCCTTACTGCGATACAACACTTTGAAAGCCTGCTTACCTAATTCAGGTAAATCAGAACTGCGACAGATGTGCTGAGTGATAACACTCAAGCTGTTGATTTGTTGACTTATAAAATAACCGTTGCTCATGGAGGCTCACCTTTAATCCGACGTGAATGATACCCTCCAACCATCCTATGGTTCTATCTAGCGCGGCGGGCGTTCGCTTATCCTGCGAATCAACCCCCAACCGCGTGCATGACAAACTGGTATCACGCATAGAGACTCCTTCCTAATATCCTGATTATGTTGTAATGAGAGCTGGTAAATGTGCGTAGGCTGGCAATGTTTCAATACGCTTATCTTCTAAAGCACTGCCCACAGTAAAGTGGTAAATACTTTGATAAGTGTTGTCGTTCAATCCCAATAAATTGTGCATTGCATCATCGAAGAAGCACCCAATTCCAGTGCCTCTGACCCCAGCGGCTTCTGCTTCTAAATACAAAACTTGACCGATGACCCCTGCTTCCCAAAATAGTTGCCGATAGCCCCAAGGCCCTAACTCTAAACTGGTTTTAAACTCGGCGATCATGCTTAAACTAAAAGCACTGTCTGCGGCAATATCTTGATGACAGGAGATGACCCGTGCACTTTTTTGTGCGTTGGCACTCACGAGATGGTAAAACCCTAAATGCTCAGGACAGCTCTCAGGCTTAGTCCAAGTGAATTGCTCACGCGCAAAGCTTGCTTGTAATGCAGGCAAGGCATCGGGTTGTCTGACTAAAACATATAAACCTGCGGATAGTTTTTCAACTCTATGCACGAAGAATACCAAATTAATATGCGGATTGCGAGTTAAAACATCCCAAGGAGCGTGCTCAACACGGGGTAAAGTCGCATCAAGCATACGATAAAACTTTGATAATTCTAAACTTTTATTTTTATCAAAAAATTGTGCACTGCGGCGTTGTCGGATTAAATCTGCGGCAGTTGTGTCACAATTCAAGGCTAATAAATCTGGCAATGGTGCAGCGCGGTAAATAGGCTCGCAAGTGGCGGGCTTGCTGGTGGCGAGAACCATTTCATCAATAATATTCCAAGTGTATTCGTGTTTGGGATCGAGTAAATTTGCTTTCCCATGCCATTTTGCTTCCTGCATCAGGCGCACCAGTGCATTTCCCCCTAAACAGCAGCTTTGGGTGGTTTTGCGTTGCAGTAAAACTGTCGGTTGTGTGACAACCCACAACATTACTTCAGGGGCTTCTTGTTCAACATGAACAAAATCGGCAGCGCGATCAATGCCCAATACATGGGAAATTTCATCATCGGCCCAATTGCGTAAGACTTGCACAGACCAACCCAAGGCAGCAGCGGCATAACGAATTGCCGCAATCGCATGACCTACGTCGTGCTGGCAATAACGAAAAGCGCGCTCGCCATATTTCCACGCCTCACGCCATGTCACTGAAGATAAGCCGATGAGAAAGCTATACGGCGATAAAATATCCATTAACGGCGTTTCGTGATGAAAACTGGCGCGTTGTTCGAGTGCATGATCGTGGCTTGAGTAATGATAAACCCCCGCAGGAAGTTGTTCGAGCGTGGGTAATACCAGATAGCCTTCGGTGGGGTGTAGATTGCCGCTGGAAGGGTTACAGCGCAAGGCCCAACGGCTGTGCTCATATTGTTTCCATGCTGACAGACCCAACGATAATTCTAACAAGGCGGAGACACTTGTATGATTGAATGCTTGGGGAGGCACGGGCAAATTCAAGCCTGCAAAGCGCGTCTCAATCTTGTCTGCCACCAAGGGCAAGGCGATTGTGGGTGCGCCCGCAAACCGACGAAACGGGTCAGGCTGCGCATCCCAGTCGATATAGCTCGGACCTGCGGCATAGTGCTCAAACTGGTGTTTAGTGCGTTCGTGATAGGCCAGTACCATTTCACGATGCTTGATCGGTTTATCCATAGTGACAGACTGATTCATGGGAAATT
>JBDKHS010000058.1:0-7011 GCA_039797505.1 Pseudomonadota bacterium
TCTTATCGCCTTGATAGCCTTTTTCTTCACGGTCACGGGTATCGACTCCCTGACGCTGTTCTTTGACCAGCACTGTCGGCAAAGTCACCTCTTTTTCAGGTTTACGTTCCGCGCCGTTATCCGCAGGCGCAGCCCAAGCCGCATCATAAGTAATGCCACAAATAGCACTGATCATCAGCGCAATCGGGGTTTTGCGTAATTTCATTTCATGCCCTCACTATAAGCTTTTAAATCTACTGGTTAGCTCTGAAAAACAACTGCTTGCTCATCAGCGATGACAGCAATGACAGCGACTTCCTGCTGGCTATAAACGGGTTAGACTTGTAGTATAAATGATAATGATTATTATTCAATAAATAAATCCTATTCAATAATACGAATAGAAAAACTAAAACAGGCTATTATTTATTTTTTATAATTTAAACAAGATATTAGCGGATTTTACTAGCAGAATACGCGCCGCTAATTTTTTAACACATTTGTCACAATACGCAATTTGCAAGCTGAATAATGCTAAAATCAGGCGTATATATACTTCTTTATTTGTCAGGTATCCCCTTGAAAAATCTATTTTATATTTTATTTTTTCTCAGTTTTAATGTTTACGCAGTCGAATATGAGAGCTTTACCGAACCTGATCGCAAAATCACGATTGCACCGCCTGAAGCAGGGGTTTTGGAAAGTATTGCTGTGAAAGAAGGCGACAAAGTGAAGGCGGGACAAGTGCTTGCCAGCTTGGAAAATCGGGTGTTTCGTGCTTCATTAGCGGTGGCAAAAGCTAAAAAAGCCGCCACAGGACGCTTAAATTCTGCGGTGGCGATTGAACGTTTACGCCGTGAGAAACTCGAGCGTTTATTGCCCTTGCTTGCCAAAGGCAACGCACAACCTTATGAAATTGCACAATCTCGGATTGAATTAGAATCCGCAGTGGCTGAAGTACAAGCGGCGCGGGAAACTTTGAATATCAGCGAATTAGAATACAAACAAATTGAGACGCAAATTGAACGTCGGATTTTACGCAGCCCCATTGATGGCGTGGTGATTAACGTCAATAAGGAAGTGGCAGAATTGGCAAGTTTTAGCGGCACAGATGCGCAAATTTTAACCGTGGCAAGTTTAGACCCGTTGCGGATTTCTTTACGAGTGCCCACAGCGCAAGCCATTACTTTTAAGCCAAAGCAAAGCGTCAGCGTGCGTTTTCCGAATTTGAACACGACGGCAGTGAATTCGACGATTCACAGTATTTCACCGGTCACAGATGCGAGCAGCGATACCGTAAAAATTGATGTTTTGCTGGATAATCCAAAAGGGGAATTGCGCAGTGGGGTGAAGTGTTTGGTGACGGTGCAATAAACTGGCAACTTCGTGAGAACTTGCCAGTGTCAAAATCACAGTATTATGATGAAGTTAAGAGCTGCTAAGTTGTAAAAACCTAGCAGCTTTTTGCTATTGTGCAAGCCGACGGGTCGTGACTAAACGGGAGAATCCACGCGGAGGCGTGACCACATGTTTAGTGCTGACCGAGGCACTTTCTAAGAAATTGATATGGAAACCCACATCAAAGTTGAGTTGTGCGCGGCTGCTGTCTACGGTAATGGGTGTTGGGCTTGCCAAGGTTAAATATCCTCCACAAGATTCCCCCACATCACAGATATAACCATCATTATTCGAGTCGCTGCCTGCGGCGATGATATAGGTGCCGCTTGGAACATTGCTAAACGAGAAGTTGTAAAGATTATCAGCCGTAGAACGTGCTTCTTGCAAAGTCTCATAAGTATTCGGGTCAATCAATAAAATATATAAATAACCCGCATTGCTGCTGACATTCTTATCCATGACTTGCAAAATCACAGGGACGGTAAACGCGCCTAAGTTGGTGGAAATATTGACGGTATTATTATACGTGCCCACCGTTAATAAACCCCGATTAACACTGACTTGATAATCTCCCAAACCATTACTGTCCACATTATTGCTGGATGCAATGCTCAGATAATTGCCCGTGGCTAAACTGACTTTATTCACTTTTAAGCCGTCACCGCCCACATTGCTGATGTTCAAAGTTACCGTATTTGCCGCATAGCCAAAGCTCAAAGAACGGGGGCTAATACTTGCCTGAGGTGCTGCACGCACCGTGACCCCATTGCTAAATTCTAAGGCTGCCGCCACTGATTTCGCCGCATTCAACAAGCCATAACCAAAGCTATTATTGCGTCCGCTGCCACTGCCTAATGGGTCAGTTAATTTGCCTGCTTGTAATAAACGATCAAAGTCAGCAGGGCTTAAATTGGGTGCAACGGCTCTCATTAGCGCAATCACCCCTGCCACATGAGGAGCAGCCATCGAAGTGCCCATTTCCGCACCATAAATAAATTCAATCGCGCCTTTCTTATCATCGCCCAAAGTGCTGGTGATTTCATCGGGCAAACCGTCACCATTCAAGTCTGCTGTGCTATCACCGCCCGGAGCTGTTACGTCAATATAGTTGCCGTAATTGGAATAAGAAGCCAGCTTTTTATCAACCCCCACCGCGCTGACCGCAATCACACCACTCAAGGCTGCGGGATACATCGGCGTACTCACGCCATCATTACCCGCCGCTGCTACAATAAATACACCTGCCTGACGCGCTTGATTAATCACCGTTTGAAAAGTATCGGAAATGGTGTCGCCACCCAAGCTTAAATTAATCACATCGGCACGTTTTGCAGGCATAGTGCCTGAATCATTGCTTAAACCTGCGGCATAACGAATCGCTTGTTCAATATCATAATCTTTACCCGCGCCGCCACGCCCCAACACCCGCAAAGGCATGACTTTGGTCAGCCAGCCCACACCTGCGATCCCTTTGCTGTTATTGGTCAACGCGCCCACTGTGCCCGCAACGTGCGTGCCGTGGAAAGTGCTCCCGCCAAGACTTTTATCACCGGGATCGTCAGGATTATTATCAATGCCATTGCCATCGATTGCGATATTCGGATTGGCAATAAAGTCATAGCCCTGCACTAATTTTCCTTGTAAATCAGTATGTTTTATCAATACGCCTGTGTCAATCACGGCAACAATCACGTTTGCGCTGCCTTGGGTGCTGTCCCATGCCTGCGGTAAACTCATCATTTCATAATCCCATTGATAACGATACAAACTGTCATTGGGAACACGTAAGGCGTGCAGAATGTAATTGGGGCTGGCACTTTCCACATTGCCTTGACGGCGTAATTGTTTAACCGTCATCAGGGTTTCATATTTCTGACGCAGGGTTTCATCGGCAAATTGTAAATTATCGCTGTTATTGCCCTGGACGCGTTTTACATTGGGGTCAAAACTGAACAACATGCGGCGACTGCTGTCGGTGCTTTCGGGGTGCAATCCTAAGCTGTGTAAGCCTTGGGCTTGTAGCAAATCCGTTTCACGAAATTTCACTAAAACCTCGCCCGCAGCAAAGTCGTCACTGAGCCGTAAAGCACTTTGTACACTGAGGGAGGAGAGGTCTTGCGCGATACTCAAAATATAGTTTGACGCGCCTAAGGCGGCTGTCACTTGGACAAAATAGTGTCCGTTTTTAGGCACAACTAAAGTTTCAGTGCTGCTGTCGCCCACCGAGGCTTTGAGCACATTTCCTGAAGAATCAAGCAGTAATAAATCCAAGTCATTTTGGGTCAAATCGGTGTTTGCGATATACAAACTCACCATTTGCCCTGCCAATAAATCCACGGCGTAAATGTCATTAACATCGCCTGCGCGTAAAGATGTGCCTTGCATTCCTGCGTTGGCTTCATTGACATAACCGCCCACCAACACAGGATTGGGGATGGTTTGTGCGGTTTGAATCGTGTCATTCGTGCCGATGCGGGGCGCATTGGGATCATTCACATCGATGTCTTCTAAGATGTTGCTAGGCGCGGTGATCCGTCCGCTGAGTGTGTAATACCTGTTGGAACTGCCGCTGGACGAGGGGCTTACGTCATTGGAGGCATTATCATTGCAAGCACTCAATCCAAGCAGAAGACAAGCCATAAAACTAAGATGTCTACTGTGCATTATAAAACTGATTCCGTAGTGAATTAATGGAAAATAGGACGTTAAAGTTTACCTGTATCAAGTTTAAAGATATAGCACACAGGATGATTAAGATTTTAACGCGGTTTAAATCAGAATTTGTAGGATTATCCGAATTACGCAGGATTAGGCTCTGATCAATCCTGATTTAGACAATCCTCATCATTTGAATACTCATTTAAAGCTGAAATAAGGAATAGCACATGAACATGAACATGAAATGGAATCCTGAACAATATTTGCGCTTCGATCAACATCGTTTGCGCCCCGCGCTGGAATTAATCCAACGCATTCCTTTGGAACACGCCGCACAGATTGTTGATTTAGGCTGTGGAACGGGTAATGTCACCGCGTTGTTGCAACAACGTTGGAAAGACGCGCAAATTTTAGGCGTTGACAGTTCGAGCAATATGTTGGCGCGCGCCCGCCAAGATTATCCGCAGCAACAATGGTTAGAAGCTGATATTCAAACTTGGCAGGCAACAGCAAGTTATGATTTATTATTTTCTAATGCCGCATTGCACTGGTTGCCTGATCACTCGCATTTATTGCCGCGTTTATTGTCCATGCTGAATACGGGCGGTGTATTGGCGATTCAACTGCCGAATAATTTTGCAGCCCCCTCGCACACCTTGATTTTACAGGCGGCACGCAATGGCGGGTTTTGTAAACGCTTAGAAGCTTTTTTACCCCATAACTCGCCCGTACATCGCCCTGCCTTTTATTATGATTTATTGAGTGCGGAGGCTCAGCATGTTGAAATTTGGGAAACGGAATATTGGCAAGTTTTAGTCGGTGACAATGCCGTGGCTGAATGGACGAAGGGCACGTGTTTAAAACCTTTGCTCGATGCCTTGGATGAACCTGCACGCAGCCAATTTGAACAGGAATATCGGCATTTATTAGCCAGTGCCTATCCACAACGCGCCGATGGCACGACCTTGTTCCCCTTTAAGCGTTTGTTTATGGTGGTTCAGAAGTAAGTTTTTTCTTGAATGGCAAGTTTAAAAAATAGGATACTATCCATTAAACTGACATTTTCAAGGATTTCAGCATGTTTTCTGCACGGTTAATTGAACAGCTAAAACAAGCCCGTCACATCGTGGTGTTAACGGGGGCGGGCACTTCCGCAGAAAGTGGTGTTCCTACATTTCGGGATGCGCAAACAGGTTTATGGGCGCATTATAATCCCGCTGAATTAGCCACGCCTGAGGCGTTTAAACGTAATCCTAAATTGGTATGGGATTGGTACAGTTGGCGGCGGGAAACAGTGTTCGCCGCACAACCGAATGCAGGACATTACGCGCTGGTGCAAATGGCACGGCATGTGCCCGATTTTCACCTAATTACGCAAAATGTAGACGGCTTGCATCAACTTGCAGGCAGTGAACAGGTGATTGAACTACATGGAAATATTACCAGAATTCGCTGTGAACAGTGCTCACATACTATTAATTTAATGCCACAAAATTTAAACAACGTAAAGCTGTCTGACACCGAACCACCGCGCTGTGCGCGTTGTCATCATTATTATCGTCCTGATGTGGTGTGGTTTGGGGAAAATTTGCCCGTTCAGGCTTTGCAGCAGGCTGAACAACTTGCACAAAATTGTGATGTATTTTTCAGCATTGGCACATCCAGCCAAGTTTATCCTGCGGCAGCTTTGCCAAGTTATGCAAGGCAAGCCATTGTGATTGAAATCAATCGAGATAAAACAGCACTGACCCAACAGGCAGATTTTGCTTTGCAGGGGGCTTCAGGGGAAATTTTGCCTGCGCTGGTGGCATGTGTTTGGGGATAAGTTTGTCAGAATCAGCATTGACAGGATTATCCGAATTAAGCAGGACGAACGCATCATGTTGAAAACATTTTTTTAATTCTGAAAATCCTTTAATCCTGTGAATCCTGATTCTGACAACAAGCTCGAAAAACGAAAAAAACCTTTCGGGATAATGAAAAAGTTAAAACTACCCCTGCCGATTCAATAAATACAAACCCGCCGCTGCGGCAAGTCCGGGCACGGTGGCAACCGTGGGGTCGCCAAAAAACCAGTAGGCTAAAGATGTGACTATAACGCCTGACACCACTGCAATCATGATTTTTTCCAAGATTGCTGTGGCGTTGAAAGCAGGAAAGAGTTTTTCAATTGTCCAACGCAAGAATAATAAAATCCCCATCACTAAGGCTAAAACTAGCAGTGCTTTTAAGGGAAAAAACCACAGTCCGTTCTCGTTACTGAGTTGTTTTATAACAGGGTTAGATGAATTTGTATTGAAAGGGAATGGGTGAGTAAGCGATGGGTTTTCTCGGGTTGCGCGTGCCAATCTCAAACAAATGAGGAGCGCAATAAAACTGGTGGCCGCAATAACTATTCCAAAAATTTCTCTTTGAATCAGGGCGGTTAATGATAAGACCGCGACATTAATTCCTAACCAAGCAAAAGCCCAAGGGGTGGGATAAAACGCGAGTAGAAATAATGTAACTATCAAAGGAAATACGGGATAAAGCCCTAAAATGGACATGAAGACAGTTGTCACGGGTTCTTTATGCCATGCCTCCATCATTTCCCTGTCCCAAAAAAACAGCAAGGACGTAAAAAGAAAATAAACTACCTGTAACACTAATGCCCATTCTAAGGGAGACATTGTAAAGCCTTTTTCAAAGTGAGTAAGCTAACTTATGATGAATTATGCCAAACCTAGGGTGTGTTATTAAATAGGCATTAACCACTAAAAAAGTCCATAAATCCCCTAAAGGGGACTTAATAGCTTTAGGAGTTACGCAGTTGAAAACTACTTAACCTGAGTTCGACGAATATAATCATATATTTGATTTTGTTACCGTATAAAGCTGCAACTACATGAATACTCAATAAGTTAATGTTTATGTGGGTGCAAATAAGCATAAATTAAAGTAGGTTAGCCTAGGCTAACCCAACGAAAATAAAGCAGT
>JBDKHS010000059.1:0-5410 GCA_039797505.1 Pseudomonadota bacterium
CTTAGACGTTGCCAGCTCTGAATTTTATCGTGATGGCAAATACGATTTAGCCTCCGAAAAGAAATTGCTGACCGCTGAAGAATTCACTGAATATTTAGCCAAATGGGTGGATCAATATCCAATCCTCACCATTGAAGACGCAATGGCAGAAGGTGACTGGGCAGGCTGGGCTTTATTAACCCAACGTTTGGGCGGCAAAGTGCAATTGGTGGGCGATGATTTATTCGTCACCAACACCGCAATTTTGAAAGAAGGCATTGATAAAGGTATTGCCAACTCCATTTTGATTAAACTCAATCAAATTGGGACGTTGACCGAAACTTTGGCAGCGATTGAAATGGCGAAACGCGCACGTTACACTTGCGTGATTTCTCACCGTTCTGGCGAAACTGAAGACAGCACGATTGCCGATTTAGCGGTGGCAACTTCTGCGGGTCAAATCAAGACGGGTTCTCTCTCGCGTTCTGACCGCATTGCTAAATATAACCAATTATTACGCATTGAAGAAGAATTGGGCAAAGCCGCTACTTATGCAGGCAAAGCCGCGTTTTATAACTTACCCAAGTTCTAAAAGCTGAGTTTTGGCGAAATGCAAAGCCCTGTCAGTGTTGAAAGCTGACAGGGCTTTTTTCATGCCGTTTAAATCAAAGCAACACTTGGAAACAAGAAAGCAACAATGATTTTTCAGGATAAGAAATATTTGTAGTAGGGTGGAATAGCGTAGCGTATTCCACCAAGAAACGTGATAGTTCTAGGGGGAGGGTGGAATACGCTACGCTATTCCACCCTACTACTGCCTAAAAACTTTTCTTATCCCGAACTGACGTTAATTTACTAACGAACTCCCTAGATAATCCCCTATAATAGCGAACATGCTTGACTATGGCGGCTCACGTCCCCATACATATACCTCTGGCGATCAAAACTTGTGCATGTAAAAACTATCATGCCGCTGACGCTGAGCATAAGCCGTTATTTTGTTAGGAAGTTCTCATGCCTGAAATTTTACCGCCCGACTCTGTCGGCTTGGTGACTCCTCAAATTGCACATTTTACCACCCCGCTGGCACTAGACTGCGGGCGGGTGTTGCCGAGCTATGATTTGACCTATGAAACCTATGGCACACTGAATGCCGCCTGTAGTAATGGCGTGCTCATTTGTCATGCCCTCAGTGGCGATCATCATGCGGCGGGCTATCACAGCAAACAAGATAAAAAACCAGGCTGGTGGGACAGTGCAATAGGACCTGGAAAACCGATTGATACTAATAAGTTTTTTGTGGTTTCTCTGAATAATCTCGGGAGTTGCAAAGGCTCGACAGGCCCTGTCACCCTAAATCCTGATACAGGAAAACCCTATGGTCCTGATTTTCCCATCATTACCGTGCGTGATTGGGTCACCAGCCAAGCGCGTTTAGGCGACATGCTCGGGATTTCGCAATGGGCGGCAGTGATTGGTGGCAGCCTTGGCGGTATGCAAGCCTTGCAATGGTCGATTCAATATCCCGAGCGTTTACGGCATTGCATCGTGATTGCTGCCGCCCCCAAATTATCTGCGCAAAATATCGCGTTTAACGAAGTCGCCCGCCAAGCGATTCTCAGCGATCCCGAATTTTATGCAGGCAATTATTACGAATATAACACCGTGCCGCGCCGTGGCTTGATGCTGGCGCGAATGGTGGGGCATATCACCTATTTATCCGATGATTCAATGCGTGCCAAATTCGGGCGTGAATTGCGCGAGGGCAAATTAAACTACGGTTTTGATGAGGCCGAGTTTCAAGTTGAAAGTTATCTGCGTTATCAAGGGCGTTCCTTCGTGGATCGCTTCGATGCGAATACTTATTTATTGATGACTAAAGCCTTGGATTATTTCGACCCCGCTGCGGAATATGGCGACAATCTCACCGCCGCTTTGAAAGAGGTACAAGCCAAATTCTTGCTGATTTCTTTCACCAGTGACTGGCGATTTTCATCAGCACGCTCGCGGGAAATTGTCAAAGCTTTGCTCGACAATCGCAAAGTGGTGAGTTTCACCGAAATTGAAGCCAATGAAGGACATGACGCATTTTTAATGCCGATTGAGCGTTATATGCAGGTATTTGGCGCGTATATGAAACGGGTTGCCGCAGGAGTCCAGCCATGAGCTTACGCAGTGATTTAGCCCTGATCAGCGAGTGGGTCAAACCCAATGCCCATGTCTTGGATTTGGGCTGTGGCGATGGCACGCTGTTGGCGCATTTACGCGACACCCGCCAAGTCACGGGCTACGGTTTAGAAATCGACCCTGACAATATTACCCGCTGCATTGAAGCGGATATTAACGTGATTCAAAGCGATTTAAATCAAGGCTTAGCCGAGTTTGCAAACCACAGTTTTGATTATGTGATCATGACCCAAACTTTGCAGGCGGTGGAGCGTCCCGACAGATTATTAACCGAGATGTTGCGCGTGGGCGAGGAAGGGATTGTGACTTTTCCCAATTTTGGTTATTGGAAATCGCGTTTACAATTGTTTACCAAGGGAAAAATGCCCGTTTCGGACGCTTTACCCAATACGTGGTATGACACCGATAACACCCATTTATGCACGGTGCGGGATTTTGAAGATTTATGTGCCTTACATAATATTGAGATTTTGCGCTGGGCGGCGGTCGATTTACAGCATCGCACCAGCCGCTGGATGAATTTAATGCCGAATTTACTCGGAGAAGTGGCGTTATATCACTTTCACCGCAAATAAGTTTGTGTGCTTTGTCCCCTTGGCAAAGCACGCCCCGCCAAGTTACCCTTCCCCATGCAAAAAACTCTGATTCGCCGCGCCTTATTCACCGTCGGTTTTGTATTCTTATTCTTGCTGCTGTGGCACAGTGCAGACCAATTACAAAAATTACTACAGCATTTGCACTGGGGCTATTTCGCACTGTCGGTGCTGGTGGGCATTTTAGTGAATTTTGTTGCCAGCCTGTTTTTTAAACAATTGCTTGGAAAATATACGATTCACGTTTCACAATTCATGATTTGTAAACTATTTTTCTTTGGACAAATTACCAAATATATTCCGGGCAAAGTCTGGGCTTTGTGGTATCAAAGCACTTTGCTGCAAACCTTGGGTTCAACCAGCGCGTTAATTTTTGCAAATTTCGATTTAATGGGGATTTTGCTGATTAATGTCAGCGCAATTACTTTAAGTTTATTATTACTAAAATACAGTGTAAGCCTTGCAATCCTGGTGTTTATTGCAGGTTTGGCAGCCAGTTGGATAGTGGCAGCCTATTGTCCAGTATTTATAGTGATTAAGAAAATCATCAGTTATTTCAAAAAAATGCAGCACAAAGTCTGTGACTGTCATCCAAAATTAGCCTTTGGCAATGTCGCTTTATTTTATGTACTTTTGGCAACGGGAAATTTTATCGCGCAATTATTAATGCTCTATGCAGTGTTCAATTTCAGCACGGAAGAGGCGACACAATATATTATTTATTTAGGCTTGGGCTGGATTGTGGGCGTGTTGGCAATCGTTGCGCCCGGCGGGATTGGGATTAAAGAATTTTTCTTTGTGTTTTTTGCGCATCTTTTTAACCAAGCAATTTCTTTGGAAGTGCTCACGTCAATTGCGGTGGTTTCACGTTTTTGGCAAATTTTGCAAGAATTGCTCGGGGTGCTGCTGGTTATTTGCTATGAAAAAGTTTTAAAAAAATTGGGGCGTACTGCTCCTAATTCAGATTCAAAGACTTAGATAATTTTTAGTATAGAACCGATTTGGAATCTTACATTTTAAGCTAAGTTTACGAGGTTGAGCTGGTTGTAGGTGCGAATTTATTCGCACAACGCGCTCGAATTAAAAACGCATGCGAATAAATTCGCACCTAATCAACTATTCAGTTTGAAGCTTAACTTCAGAATAGGGATGATTTCAAATCAGTTCTATGAGAAATTTCCTGTAACACAAGCGCAATATCAAGCCGTTCGGCATTTCGGGGCAAATTTATAAAAACGAATTATTGATGTGGCTTTCGGATTTGTTTGAATGTTTAGATTAACCATGCCCCTAGCAATGCATAGTTTGGATTGATGCACGTCAACTCAACAAAAATATAGATAACAATATGATAATGTTGATAATAAAGCTCGTAATCAATAGTAAAAAAATATAATATGAACCATCTAGTCACATCGCGAAAGAAAAAATCATGTCCATCGTGAAATCATTAAGCGTGTCGGGTTATAAATCGATTAAAGAATTAACAAATTTTGAGCTTAGAAACTTAAATGTGTTAATTGGAGCAAATGGCGCGGGAAAGAGTAATTTTATCTCGTTATTTCGTTTACTTAATGAAATCTACGAACAGCAATTACAGCTTTATATTCAAAAACAAGGCGGCCCAGATACTTTGCTGCATTTTGGGCGAGGAATTACTGATGCCTTATGCGTAGATTTTTGTTTTGAAAGCGAAGCTGGTGAATATCACTATAGATTGGAATTAATACCCACAATTGATCATAGGCTCATTGTTGCAAATGAATACATTTCATTTATGGATTCACAATTAGAACCTATTACAAGAGGAACTAATGAAGCCCAGTTAAAAAAATCTGAACACACATTTGCTCCTGATGTACGTGCTGGAATGACAAGCTGGCGTGTTTACCATTTTCATGACACCAGCGAAACTGCCAAAGTTAAACAACGTCACGCCAGCAATGATAATTTACTATTAAAAAATGATGCCGCGAATTTAGCTGCCTATTTACGAATGCTGTATGAAAAGTATCCTTCAGAATATCAAAGAATTGTTGAAACGATTCGCCTAGTGCTGCCCTTTTTTCATGATTTTGTGTATCGGCAAGGAACACAAGATTATGTTGAATTGGAATGGTTTCAAACGGGCAAATTAGACACGCCTTTCAAAGCGCATCGATTATCGGATGGTAGTTTGCGTTTTATCTGTTTAATGACGCTGTTATTACAGCCTATCTCATTGTTACCCCACACGATTTTGATTGATGAACCCGAGTTAGGTTTGCATCCGTATGCAATCAGCGTATTTGCTGATGTGTGTAAACAGGTTGCAGAGCGACGGCAATTAATTATTTCAACGCAATCTGTTGAATTAGTTAATGAACTTTCGCCCGAAGATGTGATTGTGGTCGATCAAGAAAATGATGCGTCTACTTTTCGTCGTTATACCGACTTATGAATTTAAAGGTTTACTGTTTTCAGATGTTGCCACATTAAGCCAAGTTGAACCTGACTGGACGAGAAGCTTGTCCCAATTGGAACAGGTTTACAACAAGTTTGAAACCCCCGAGCATATCAATGATGGATATGATACTAAACCCTCGAAACGACTAGAAAACTTACTGAATCCAAAATATAAGAAAACTAGACACGGCCCACTGGCTGCTAAA
>JBDKHS010000060.1:0-3065 GCA_039797505.1 Pseudomonadota bacterium
ATTCCGATTTTCAAAAAATCACAGTATATGAAACCACTGATTTTGGGCGCATGATGGCATTGGATGAGGTGATTATGGTCACGGATCGCGATAATTTCATTTATCATGAAATGTTAGTGCATCCTGCCTTATTTATTCATCCAAATCCGCGCGAGATTGCGATTATTGGTGGTGGTGATTGTGGTTCATTGCATGAAGTGCTGAAACATCACAGCGTGACCCAAGTCACCCAAATTGAAATTGATGAGCGCGTCACTCGTGTTTCTGAACAATATTTTCCTGCCTTGTGCGAGTCAAATACTGATCCTCGGGCTAACTTCTTATTTACAGACGGAATTCGTTGGATGCAGGAAGCGGCGGATCACAGTTTAGATGTCATCTTAATCGACAGCACTGATCCTGTGGGTATGGCTGAGGGTTTGTTTAATACTGCGTTTTATCGCGAATGTCGGCGGGTGCTGCGTCCCAATGGGATTTTAGCGCAACAAACTGAATCACCTTTATTGCACACGCCCATTTTACAAAAGGCGCATCATTCATTACGCACGGCTGAGTTTGCACAGGTACGAACTTTGCATTTTCCCCAGTGTGTGTATCAATCAGGCTGGTGGTCTGCAACGCTGGCAAGCGCGGAAAGCCTAGCAAGCATGCGCTATCAAGACTGTGTTCAGAAGAATTTTACCACGCACTATTATCATGCAGATTTGCACGCAGCCAGTTTTGTATTGCCCCAATTTATACAGACCGCGCTAAATACATAGTAATTTACTCTGTTATAAGCACCCTGACTGCTTTAAAATAGGCAGCTTGCACCCATGATCAGTTATAGTCGATTCATCCAGTTTTAGGAGTTCCTATTATGTCAATTACCCTCACCGAAAAAGCCGCCAACCATATTCAAAAAAGCTTGACCCATCGAGGCAAAGGCTTGGGTTTACGTTTGGGTGTGCGTACCAGTGGTTGTTCTGGTATGGCTTATGTGCTTGAATTTGTAGATGAAGTCAACGCAGATGATCAATTGTTTGAATCACAAGGGATTAAGGTGATTATTGATCCTAAGAGCTTGTCATATTTAGACGGCACAGAATTGGATTTCGTGCGCGAAGGCTTGAATGAAGGCTTCCAATTCAACAATCCCAATGTGAAAGATGCCTGCGGTTGTGGGGAAAGTTTCACGGTTTAATTTTTAAACGGGAATTTTCAACATTAATAGGAGTTACGCAGTTGAAAACTAATAACCTAATTAATTCAAAAAGCTTTATCAAGCGTAGGGTGGAATAGGCGTAAGCCGTATTCCACCACAGTGACGCAGTTTAAAGCATAATTACTTGATTTATAATAAGTTATTATTGTGCAGGGCACAATCACGTTTTTAATAAAATCAGTTATGGATTCAACTGCGTAACTCCTAAGCTTGTTGGATAAGGATTTATCATGACTATGAAAGTGTTAGAAGTTGGCATTCTTTCGCGCAAGGCATACATCAAGCGCACTATTGCGATTGCCAAAGGTGAATATCAACCCCAAGCAAACGAGCCAAAAATTTGGTTTGAGTCTTTAACGGCATTCGATAAAATTCTCAACGAAAATCAAGCTTTATTAAATCTCATCTTGGAAAAACAGCCGAATTCACTCAATGAACTTGCACGAGTGAGTGGGCATAACAGCCATCATTTATCTCGTATTTTGAAGACCTTGGCGCAATATGGAATTGTGACTTTAGAAAAACACCATAACGCGCTAAAACCCATTGTGAATGGGGAACGTTTTCGGATTGAATGCGATCTTCACAGTAGCTTTTCTTAATCATGTCACTTTCTGCAAACCATTTTGAACTGTTTAATCTGCCCGTCGCCTTTGAAATAGATAATGCGGCATTGGCGGCGCGTTATCGGGATTTACAACGCAGTGCACATCCTGATAATTATGCAAATGCTTCAGAACGTGAACAACGTTTAGCCTTGCAAACCGCCGCGCAAATCAATGAAGCCTTTCAAACATTGAAAGACCCCATGCTGCGGGCGCGTTATTTATTGGAATTACAAGGCATTAATTTGAGCGATGAAAAGCATACCTTGAAAGATGTACATTTTTTGATGGATCAAATGGAACTGCGTGAAAATCTTGCAGAAATTATGCAGCAAGCCCGGCCCTTTGACGCGCTTAACCAGTTTATTGACAGTTTAGAAAAACGCACCGCCGCCCACGTTCAACAATTAGCCCAAGCCTGCGCCCAAGCCCAATGGGATGCCGTGGTGCAATTGGTTCAAAAATTACAATTTTTTAAACGCATTCGTGAAGAAGCTTTAGATTTAGAAGAAACGTTAAATGTTTAGTTTAAAATCTTAAAACAAGCCCCCAACCCCCTAAAGGGGGCTAAACATAAACACATGTTTAATCTTTAAAGTCCCCTTTAGGGGATTTAGGGGCTTATTTAAATTTTTAGTTAAGTAGGGTGGGCATTGCCCACCAAAGCTAGATAGCACAATATGTAACGGTGGGCGATGCCCACCCTACTCGGTTTCTAGAAACCCCGCCCAAACCAACAATGATTTTTACTTAAAAAGTAGCCTCATGCCCTTACTTCAAATCAGCGAACCCAACCAATCCGCCGCCCCGCATCAACACCGCCTTGCGGCAGGGATTGATCTCGGCACGACCAACTCCCTCATTGCCAGCGTGCGCAGCGGAATTGCCGAAACCTTGCCTGACGCGCGTGGCGTGCATCTATTGCCTTCAATTGTGCATTATCAAGCCAACCAAGCACCCGAAGTCGGCGTAGACGCAAAAGCTTTTGCGGTACAAGACCCGTTAAATACAATTGCCTCGGTGAAGCGGTTAATGGGGCGCGGTTTAGCCGATGTCAAAATGACAGGCACACAATTACCCTATGATTTAGTCGCAAGCGCAGGGGGAATGCCGTCGATTCGTACCGTGGCGGGCGAACTCAGTCCCGTACAAGTTTCAGCCGATATTTTAAAAGCCTTGAAACAACGCGCTGAAGACACTTTGGGCGGCGACTTAACAGGCGTAGTCATCACCGTGCCCGCCTATTTTGACGACGC
>JBDKHS010000061.1:0-2780 GCA_039797505.1 Pseudomonadota bacterium
AAACGGCGTTTATCTTGTGACCGCATTGCGGCTTTCATATCGTCTAAAATACGGAGCTTAAGAGCATCAGACATCAAAATCCATCCTACCCGCCAGCAAAGGCGGGAATCAGCGCAATAAATAAAGGCAGCAGGCGAGCTTGGGATTAATACAAACGTTCGCGACGGACTTTAAGCTTTTTGAGATGGCGTTTGACGGCAGCAGCGGCTTTACGTTTACGCACGGAGGTGGGCTTTTCGTAGAATTCACGGCGATGGATTTCAGCTAAGATACCTGCTTTTTCGCAGGAGCGTTTGAAGCGGCGAATGGCGACTTCAAAGGGTTCATTTTCTTTAACACGAATATTAGGCAAAGTGCAGCCTCCTCATTTAGTATAGACAAGTATAAACTTTTAATTGTACGCTAAATTTTTGGGGATGGCAAAACTTTAAAAGTGGTTTGCTGTGCAGGAAAGCGGGGAATAACTTCTTAAATGAGAAAGGCTTCAAATCGTTAAAGGTGGCTATTGTATCCCCTAAGCCAGATCGAAAGCCATGATTTAATTTAACCTGAATTCAGTTTCTGAAAATCCTTGGGACTTTATGAACCAACAGGAGTTATTAAACTTTCTGCGATTTCTTATCTCAAAATTTTACAGAAAATGTAATAAAATAAGATATTAACGTGAATTCAAAGCTAAAACCTCATGCAAAGTATGTTGCCGTTGTTGCCCACGCAATTGTGTGGTGTGTTGTTTGCCACAGTGCACTTCATTTTTAATGGGTGCAAGTAATTCTTGAGAAACTAAAATTTTAGTTTTTAAGATTTTATTTTCATTTTCGATACGACTGGCAATATTGACCACATCGCCCAAAACGGTGAGTTGACGTTTTGAAGGATGCCCAATTTCCCCAACAATCACCGTGCCGTAATGCACGCCGATACGCATTTGAAAATCATGGAAAAAATGTTTAGAGCTGTATTTATTGAGCACTTTGATGCGCTCGCCCATTTCTAAACTCGCTAAAATTGCATTTCGACAGTTTTCTGCGGCATTATCCTCTTCCAATCCAAACACTGCCATAATCCCATCACCCATATATTTATCAATATAGCCATGATGTTGCAAAATTCCCTGCCCAATTTCTTTGTAATAACGGTTGAGCAAATGAATGACATCATAAGGCAAGTGCTTGGTGGTAAAGTCGGTAAAATTGGCAATATCGCAAAACATCACCGCAACATTGCGTTCATAGCCTGAACCACCCGCTAAACTTTCGCTACAAACTAAATCAAAATCCTCGTCATCGCTGACCAAACGCCGCAAGGTGACATCGCCTGAAATCTGGGTTTGACATGCCAGCCGCACTTCAGGCGACCAATTTTTCACCGTGGCAATTTTCTGTTCTGCTTCATTGCGAGGACTGAGATTTTCCAAACCCGCAAGCACGCGCACGCGGCAAGTGGTGCAACGCGCTTGACCATCGCAGGCGTGATAATGGGTTAATCCCATGCACAGCGAAGCTTGCAATATTGTGCCCCCTGTTTGTTGTTGTAACACAATACTGCTGTCATCTTCTTGAGGATAAATAATTTTAGGCATAAAGCATCAAAGTTTTGGAGAGAAAAGTTTTTTTAAAGAAGCCCCTAAATCCCCTAAAGGGGACTTTTAAAAACAAAAATTCTTTAATGTTTAGCCCCCTTTAGAGGGTTGGGGGCTTGTTTTAGGGGCTTCAGTAGCTTTGTCGGATGCCCTAAGCATATTATGATAAGCATTCCATTTTTCAATTTTCACATAACATACCATGCACTTGACCACATTGACAGCGTGGCTGGATTGGCAGGCTCAAATCCATCCGCAAATTATTGAATTAAATCTGAGTCGTTGCCGAGCCGTTGCCGAGCGTTTGAATTTATTAAAACTGCCGTTCCCTGTATTCACAGTGGCGGGCACGAATGGCAAAGGTTCGAGCGTGACTTTATTAGAAAGCATTTTACGTGCCGCAGGTTATAAAACGGGCAAATATATGTCGCCGCATTTGCTGAAATACAACGAGCGCATTTGTATCAATGGGCAACAAGCCAGCGATGCCGAATTATGTGCGGCTTTTGCAGAAATTGAGGCGGCGCGGGGGGAGATTTCACTGACAGTGTTTGAGTTTGCAACCTTGGCAGCGGCTTTATTATTTTGTCAGCAGCAGATTGATGTGGCAGTGCTTGAAGTGGGTTTAGGCGGGCGTTTGGATGCCACCAATATCTGGGATGCGGATGTGGCTTTAGTCACGCCGATTGATTTAGACCATCTCAAATGGCTGGGCGACACGCGGGAAAAAATTGCGTTTGAAAAAGCGGGGATTTTTCGTGCGCAACATCCTGCGGTGTGTACCGACCTTCAGCCACCCGACAGCTTGCTCGACCATGCGGCGGCTTTGCCTTGTCCTTTGTCTTTGTTTGGGAGAAATTTTCATGCACAAAGTTTGGATGAAAATACATGGCAATGGCGTAATGCGGAGCTGAATTACACTTTACCTGTGCCCAATTTGCCCGGCGAACATCAATTACAAAATGCGGCGGGGGTATTGCAAGCCTTGTATTTATTAAAGCATCGTTTGCCTGTGAACGAGGAAGCGATTGCGATGGGTTTAACCACGATGCAATTGGCGGGGCGTTTTCAGATTTTTGAAGGTGCAGTGACGCGAATTTTAGATGTTGCACATAATCCGCTGGGAATTCAAGTATTTAGACGGCAATTATTAAAACAGTCTTGTCTTGGGCGAACTCACGCGGTGGTGGGAATTTTA
>JBDKHS010000062.1:0-10497 GCA_039797505.1 Pseudomonadota bacterium
CAAGTCATCAAAATTCATCCAAAACCGCGCCTTGATCGGCAACGCAGTTTTATCCGTTTGCCCGCGTATGAACAACTGTTAAAAGATAATGTGTTATACGCACACGCCTCGCGGGTGCTGCATTTGGAATCCAATGCAGGCAATGCACGTGCTTTAATTCAACGGCATGGGGATCGTGATGTGTGGCTGAATCCGCCGCCGATTCCCTTGACCACGCCAGAAATGGATCGGGTTTACGAACTGCCCTACACCCGCCGCCCGCATCCGAGTTATGGCAAAGCACAAATTCCCGCGCACGAGATGATTCGTTTCTCGATCACTATTATGCGCGGCTGTTTTGGGGGCTGTACTTTTTGCTCAATTACGGAACACGAAGGGCGGATTATTCAAAACCGTTCTGAAAATTCCATCATTCAAGAAATTGAACACATTCGCGACACCCAGCCCGAATTCACGGGGGTGATTTCTGATTTAGGCGGCCCGACGGCGAACATGTATCGCCTGCATTGCAAAGACCCGAAAATTGAATCCGCTTGTCGCAAATTGTCCTGCGTGTTTCCCGATATTTGCACCAATTTAAATACCGATCACAGCCATTTGATTAAATTATATCGTCGCGCCCGCCAAGTGCGTGGGGTGAAAAAAATCTTGATTGCCTCGGGTTTGCGCTACGATTTAGCAGTGCGCTCGCCCGAATATGTGAAAGAATTGGTCACACATCATGTCGGCGGCTATTTGAAAATCGCGCCTGAACACACCGAAACTAACGTGTTGAATAAGATGATGAAGCCCGGCATGGGCACGTATGACAAATTCAAAGCGATGTTTGAGCAGTATTCAAAAGAAGCGGGCAAGGAACAATATTTAATTCCATATTTTATTGCAGCGCATCCCGGCACACGCGATGAAGACATGTTGGAATTGGCATTGTGGCTGAAACGCAATAATTTCCGTGCAGACCAAGTGCAGGCATTTTTACCTTCACCGATGTCTTTGGCGACAGCAATGTATCACAGCGAAAAAAATCCTTTGAAAGCGGTGCGCCGTGACAGTGACCCCGTGTTTATTCCCAAAGGAATTAAAGCGCGGCGTTTACACAAGGCATTTTTACGCTATCACGATCCTGAAAATTGGGAATTGTTGCGCGAGGCTTTAAAACGCATGGGACGCTCGGATTTAATCGGCAATGGCAAACGTCATTTAATTCCGACTTGGCAACCTGCGGGCACGGGTTCGTTGGCAGAAGGGGCGCGTCGTCCTTTAAACAGCAGTGCTAAACCTGTAGTTAAAACGGGGGCGAATAGCGCAGCGAAAACGAATGCTGTGAGCACGAATAGTGCTGCAAAACCTGCGGCGAAAACACAAACGTTTCGCACCAAGCACACGGGTTTGCCTACGGTGAGTAAAACAGGGAAACAGTTGGGAATTTTTGCTAAAAAGCCGAAAGGGAAAAACTGAATTTAAGATGGCGCGCCCGACAGGATTCGAACCTGTGACCTTTGGCTCCGGAGGCCAACGCTCTATCCGGGCTGAGCTACGGGCGCATATTGTGAACGCGCATTATAACGCGATCCACACTCATCGTCTATGCTTGTGGAAATTTATCAATCTTTATCCAGCAATATAGAACCGATTTGAAAGGGATGAAAAAGAGTAGAGAATGTAGTCGTAGGGTCACTGCCATTAAGTTAAGCATCAAATGAAGAATCATGCGGTTTAAATCGTGCGTGAGACCTTCTAGGTTTTAAAAACCTAGAAGGTCTTGAATCCAGTCCTTAAGCTCCCAGATTTCACGACCTAACACACTGGCTATCGGCTTAACTTAATGGCGGTGAGTCGTAGGGTGGAATAGCGTAGCGTATTCCACCAAGAAACGTGATAACTCTAGGCATGACGTAGTTGAATCGATCTTAGCTTAAGATTCTATAGCGCGTATGCAACATAGCAGCATGTGAGCAGTTCACCGCGCTGATAAATAATGGGATTTATCATTTTACGAATCTCATTTTTCAACTGATACTTGCGCCAACTCCTGTGCATGACGCTTTGCCAATTTCACATAATTTTGTGCAGAATAGCTGAAAAACTCGATTTCTTGCGCAGTCAAGGCGCGTCCTTGTTGCACAGGGTTGCCCCGCCAAATAAAGCCCCCCGCCAATCTTTTCCCAGGCGGCACAACGCTGCCCGCCGCCAGTAAGGTATACGGCTCTAGCACCGCCCCATCCAAAATCACCGCCCCCATACCGATTAAACAATGATGTTCAATCGTGCAGGCATGCAAAGTTGCTTGATGCCCCACGGTGACATCTTCCCCAATATGTAAGGCTCGTCCACCTACGCAAAATTTGCTGTCGTGGGTGACATGTAACACCGTACCATCTTGAATATTGCTACGTGCGCCGATAAAAATCTGTTGAATATCGCCCCGAGCGACTACCATAGGCCATAAGGAGGCTTCTTCTTCAATCGTGACCGCTCCAATCACCAAGGCCATCGGGTCAACGTAAGCCGTCGCTGCAATCAGAGGAGTATGTTGTTCAAAATTACGAATAGGCATAATTGACGCTCGCTAGATTAAATTTTTTACAAATAAGGATGTACATCGCTCTCGAAACAGGTAAATTATATAAGTAAGTGAGGAGGATGTGTTTAGCAACATCACTTATTATAAATACTAATAATTAACATAAGGTTACTTATGATGAGCACCGCCGAGGAAGTTGAAAATCAGCAGATTGAATTACAACTGCTATTGCAGGCTATCTACTTGAAATACGGCTATGATTTTCGGAGTTATGCGAAAGCCTCTGTGAAACGACGTATTTTACACCGCATGAACACCGATCAGTTTCCCAATATTTCTGCAATGCAGCATCGTTTGCTTGAGGATGTGAGTTTTTTTGAAACGCTACTTTTAGATTTATCGATCAACGTCACCGAAATGTTTCGTGATCCGACATTTTACCAAGCACTGCGTAAAGAAGTGATTCCTTTGCTACGGAATTATCCTTTTCTCAAAATTTGGCATGCAGGCTGTTCTTCGGGTGAAGAAGTTTATTCGATGGCAATCTTGTTAAAAGAAGAAGGTTTGTATGATCGGGCGCAAATTTATGCCACCGATATGAACCAAGTCATCCTAAAAAAGGCGCGAGATGGGATATTCTCAATAAACCGCCTAAAATCCTATACTATGAATTATCAGCGGGCGGGTGGACAAGAATCATTTTCCGATTACTATACCGCACATTATGATCATGTCGTGATGGATAAATCATTGAAAGAAAATATTTTATTTTCAGATCATAATTTAGCGACCGACGGAGTTTTTGGGGAAATGCACTTGATTATCTGTCGTAATGTGCTCATTTATTTTAATCGAGAATTGCAAGATCGGGTTTTCAGATTATTTGCAGAAAGCCTTACTTTAGGTGGAATTTTGTGTTTAGGCTCTAAGGAAAGCGTGAGATTATCGAATATTTCGACTATATTTGATGATATTAGCAAGGAAGAAAAAATTTATCGAAAAAGTTTATCGCTTGATAAAATATGAGCAGTGTACTTCACGAAAAGCGTTTTGAAGCGGTCGTGATTGGGGCTTCTGCGGGTGGGATTCGTGCCTTGACGATGGTCTTGAGCGCGTTGCCCGAAGATTTTGCCCTTCCTATCATTATTGTACAGCATGTGCACCCGCATTCTGGGGGCTATATTTCCCATATTTTGGGCGCGAAATGTGCATTAATTGTCAAACAAGCTGATGAAAAAGAGCCTGTTTTAGGCGGGAGAGTGTACATTGCACCTCCCAATTATCATCTGATGCTAGAAACAGATCGCAGTTTTTCCTTGTCTATTGCAGCCCCCGTCAATTATTCACGACCTGCAATCGATGTTTTATTTGAAACTGCGATTGATGCGTACTACGATAAAATCGTCTGTATCGTGTTGACGGGGGCAAATCATGATGGCAGTCAAGGAGCCGCGAAAATTCACCGCGCAGGAGGCTATATCATCGTACAAGACCCTCTCACCGCTGAGGCAGATTCTATGCCCCGTGCTACCTTAGCAGCAACCCCTGTGGATAAAGTGCTTCCGTTAGAACAAATTGGCGCGTATTTATTGCAATTGATAAATCGTAGCAATCAACTCTGGCATTTTCCATGAATTTTAGTGTGTTATTATTCTCTTATGAAATGACAGCCATTTTGTACTACTGTCATTATAGGGTAAACTAATACCCTTACATTCGAGCAATAACTTTTTTGTGGAGAGTGCATTAGGCAATAAGCATGAGCAGATCAGACCCTTTTAATATTTTAATCGTCGATGATAATAGAAATAATCTATTTACTCTCCATACCTTGATTGAAGAGCACTTGGATGATGTGGGCATTGTTGAAGCCGATTCAGGAATGCACGCTTTAGAGATTTTATTGCAAGATAAAATCGATCTAATTTTATTAGATGTACAAATGCCCGAGATGGATGGTTTTGAAACCGCTCAAATGGTTCGCTCGCGCAAAAAAACCCAACACATTCCCATCGTTTTTCTAACTGCTGCTTATAAATCGGAAGAGTTTCGCCAAAAGGGTTTCAGCATCGGTGCGGCAGATTACCTCACCAAACCGATTGACGCACCCCAACTGATTAATCGTATTAAATCGTATTTGCGTTTTATCGAACAAGAACGGCAACACAACCAAGAATTAGAAGAACGGGTGCAGTCGCGCACCGTTGAGTTACTCGCTGCCAATTCGCAACTTCAGCAAGAAATTATCGAGCGCAAACAAATTGAAGCGCAATTGCAAGACATTCGCAATCAATTAGAACAGCGTATTCAAGAACGTACGAAAGAACTCTCTGAAACCAATCGGCACTTGCAAGAAGAAATCAATGAACGCAAACAAGCCGAAGTCGCCCTCAAAAAACTCAGTCGACAAACCCACTTGATTTTAGAATCTGCGGGTGAGGGGATTTGTGGCTTGGATATTCATGGGCAAACCACCTTTATGAACCCTGCGGCGGTGGCGATGTTAGGGTATCAGCCTGAGGAAATGATTGGGCAAATTCAACATTACATCATGCACGATAAGCGTGAAGATGGCTCGATGTATCCCTTTGAAGAATGCCCCATTTATGCAGCACTGCACGATGGTAGTGTGCGGCGGGTGGACAACGAAGTGTTTTGGCGCAAGAGTGGCACATGTTTTCCCGTGGAATATATCACCACCCCCATTTTAGAAGAGGGTGAAGTAATTGGTGCGGTGGTCACTTTCCGCGACATCACCGAGCAAAAGGAAACTGAGCAATTTTTAACCATTGCCAAGGAAACTGCTGAAGCGGCAAATCTTGCGAAAAGTCGTTTTCTCGCCAACATGAGCCATGAATTACGCACACCCTTAAACGCGATTATTGGCTATAGCGAGATGTTGATTGAGCAGGCTGAGGATTTGGATGAACCCGATTTGGTACATGATTTAAGCAATATTCAAGTGGCAGGCAAACACTTATTAAATCTCATCAACGATATTTTAGACTTTTCTAAAATTGAAGCAGGCAAGATGCAATTATCCCTGCATGAGTTTGAAATTTTGCCCGCGCTGGAAATGGTGTTAATTTCGGTGCGTCCGCAAATGGAAAAGGCAAAAGATAATTTTGACGTGATTTTTGAGGAATCTTTAGGCTCTATGTACAGTGATTCCGTGCGTCTACAACAAATTTTACTGAATTTATTAGGGAATGCGATTAAATTTACCCAAAGTGGCAGCATCGTGTTTACTGCACAACGTATTGAGCAAGATAATATCCCCTATGTACGCTTCACCATTACCGACACAGGTATTGGGATTACTCAAGAACAACAACGTCGACTGTTCCAACCCTTTACCCAAGCAGACACTTCAGCCACCCGTAAATATGGGGGCACAGGTTTGGGGCTTTCCATAACCAAGCAGCTCGTTAGCATGATGGGCGGCACTATTCAATTGCAAAGCGAAGTCGGAAAGGGCAGTTGTTTCACCATCTTATTGCCTGCTAATGCGAATCCTCCGCATATTTATTTCAGGCACCCCAATAATCAGCCTGAAGAGCATGAATTGTGAAAGCCAGCGACTTCAACCTTAAAGACGAATTAAAGTTTGATTTTGAACAAGGTATTACCAGTTTTCGGGACAGTCGTTTAGTGTTGTTAGATGCCAATGCACTGGGCTTGTTGCGACAAAATCTGATTGAAGTTTTAGGCATAGAGCAAGCGCGTCATTTTTTCCTGCGTTTCGGTTATCAGCACGGCTTTGCGGATTTTATGCAATGCCAGTTATCCTACGAGTTTGAAAATGATACCGAGCTATTTGCCGCAGGACCTGTGTTACATACTTGGGAAGGCATAGTGAAAGCAAGTCTCATAGAAATAAACTTTGATCGCACAAAAGGCAGTGCCTACCTCAAAGGCTTGTGGAAAAATTCCTATGAAGCAGAACAGCATCTCTCTTATAATACGCCTTGGATTGATCCCGTTTGTTGGTCTTTGATGGGCTACGCTTCAGGATGGTCTACAGGCTTTTTTGGTGTTCCGATGTTAGCGATTGAAGAAGAATGTGTAGGGCGCGGGGATGCGCAATGTTGCGTTGTGATACAGCCTGCATCGTGTTGGAGCGATGCGGTTGCCCTGCCTTATCGTGAAGCTTTTAAGGATTTTCACACATATTAAAGAAACAATATTTCCAATCTCTCAATATCTCTGAGGCGTTGCCGAAGTTTGATGGGTGTGGGAATAGGTTTAGATTTAATTTTGCATTCCACAAAACTCATTATGTAAGAATGATGAAGGAGGAACATGATGGCGGAGAAATTAGTTCGCTATTACAAGTATATTTATGAAATACAAGGTCTTTCTGGAAAAACGCTCTTAGCTCAAAAAACAAAAATCCCTTCAATTAAAGCAGCATTTGAGTTAGATACGCCTGAAAATATCGCCTTGTTCAAACAAACTATTGAATCTTTGACAGGAAAACCCGCGCCAGACTTTTAAATCAGGGTTTTAAACAGGTCAAGGAATGATGTGTCTACCGCCGATTTTGGAGAAACTGTGATGAAAGCCTTAAATTTTGATTTATCCAAAGAAATTAACTTTGACCAAGGCATCGTGCCTTTTTGTGGGATAAATTGCAATAGCCTCGTAGGTTGAGTTACCAGCGGCAACCCAACACAAACCCGAATCCCTCCCAACATCACATGCTTCTCTTTGTTTTCGTTGGATTGACTTACGCCAACCCAACCTACGGATGGCTAAAACCAAAAAATAAAGATAGGAATTACGCAGTTGAAATACTAATACTAATTTTTTTATTTACAATGATTTAGCATTGTGCGCTGCACAATCGTGTTTCTAGTAAAATCAAATAGTTAGTGATTCAACTGCGTAACTCCTAAATAACCTGAATTTGACGTAAATACTTATATATATCAATTAGCTATCCGTAAAGCATGTGAATATTAAAATAATCAATAAATTAGCCTCGTAGGTTGGGCTGCCAACGGCAACCCAACTGCTTTATTTTCGTTGGGTTAGCCTAGGCTAACCTACTTTAATTTATGCTTATTTGCACCCACATAAACATTAATTTATTGAGTATTCATGTAGTTGCAGCTTTATACGGTAACAAAATGAAATATATGATTATATTCGTCGTACTCAGGTTAAAAAGTTTTTAAAGAATTTAGGAGTTACGCAGTTGAATCAGCAACTATTTGATTTTACTGAAAACACTATCATGCAGTGCACAATGCTGACTTATTGTAAATAAAAGAATTAATATTTCAACTGCGTAAATTCTAGAATTATTGATGTCATCGTTAAATGGATGACTTAAGGATGCAGTAGATAACGGCTTATTTTTAAATGACTGGTTCGCCGTACTCGGGTTAGTTTAATTTTTACATGAGACCTGCTAGGTTTTAAAAACCTAGCAGGTCTTTCTCATTCAAATCTACAACACCATATTTACTTTTTCATGCCCGCTTAATTCACAATACAGCGCGTCCAATTGGACACGGCTCTGTGCGATAAAAGTTACAGTGATAGACACATATTTACCACCACTGCTGGGGCGCAATTTCACCGCGCCTTCTCCCAAATTCGGACAATGACGATGTATGATTTCCATCACAATGCCTTCAAACTCGGGGGTGGCTTTTCCCATGATTTTAATTGGAAATTCACAGGGAAATTTAATTAACTCTTCGCTAATTTCCTGATTTTCCATCATGATGCCTGACACACCGCTTGTTTATGCGCTTGATATAAACTCCACGCATTCAACCAATGTTTCCCCACTTGACCATCGCCGACTTCAATGCCATCAATTTTTGTAATTGGCATTAATTCACGGGTCGAACTTGTAATCCAGACTTCTTGCGCATTACGCAATTGGGTTTCCGTCAATGCCGTTTCTTCAAAAGGCACATTTGTTGCCGTTAAAACTTCAAGCAGCACGTCACGGGTAATACCGGGCAGAATTAAATTGCTTTTCGGCGGGGTTTTAATCATGTCGTTTTCCACAATAAACACATTGCTAGAAGAACCTTCCATTAATTGCCCCTCACGAATTAACAAAGCTTCTGCCGCCCCCGACTCCGCCGCCGCCTGACGCGCCAATACATTCGCCAACAAATTAATGGATTTAATATCACAATGTTGCCAACGAATATCTGGATGCGTAATTGCCGCCTCACCCGTGTAAGCCACTGGCGGATTCAGTGGAGAAGTCATCACAAACACGGTCGGTTCAGTGTCTGCTGAGGGAAACACATGTTCACGTTTTTCAGGCGCACCGCGTGTGACTTGAATATAAATCACTTGATTACCCTTGCTGTGGCGCACCACTAAATCTTTACAAAGGGCTTCCCATGCCTCAAGTGTCATCGGATTGGGTAAGCGAATCAAAGCAAGGCTATTGGCTAGCCGTTGTAAATGTTTTTGGGCATGAAATAAGCATCCTGCATACACAGGAATCACTTCATAAACGCCATCACCAAACACAAAGCCCCGATCTAAGACCGAAACGCGGGCAGACTCCAAAGGCATAAATTCGCCATTAAAATAAACTGTGCTCATTATTCAAACTTTAGTAGAAAGTAATCGACGAACCGCCGCCACAAATTGCCTGCTTCAGCATTGCTTAAGGCGATGACGGGGCGTTCTGCAATCAATTGATTGCCGAGAGTAATTTTTAAATTGCCTTGGGTTTCACCTGCTTTCACAGGGGCAAGAATGCGTTTATTTGCAAATAAATTAATATTTAGTTGCGAATATTGCCCGCGTGGAATGGTGACAAACAGCGGCTGTGCCAAGCCTAAAGCCACATTTGTGCCTTCAGTACCTTGCCAGACTTTTTCTTGTTTCAAAGCTTCTTGCGCTTTGTACAAAGGTAAGGTTTCAAAGAAACGGAAACCATAATCCAGCATTTTTTGACTTTCCGCAGCCCGTGCCTTGGGGTTTTCCGTGCCGACCACGACGGAAATTAAACGCATGTTGTCGCGCTTAGCAGAAGAGACTAGGCAATAACCTGCACTGTCGGTATAACCCGTTTTCATGCCGTCTACGGTCGGATCGCGCCACAACAATAAATTGCGATTAGTTTGGGTAATATTATGATAATTAAAGGTTTTTTCAGAATACCAATGATAATATTCAGGGAAACGTTCAATTAAGGATTGTGCCAAACGCGCCAAGTCTTGGGTGGTGCTGTAATGTTGAGCATCGGGCAAGCCTGTGCTGTTCACATAATGGGTATTGGTTAAGCCCAATGCTTTGGCTTTTTCATTCATTGCCGCCACAAAAACTTCTTCTTTGCCGCCGCCCAAAAATTCCGCCAAGGCAACACTGGCATCATTCCCAGATTGAATGATCATGCCTTTCACCAGTAATTCAACGGGCACATCGGTATTTTTTTCTAAATACATCCGTGAGCCGCTCATTTTGTGGGCATTTTCGCTGACTTTGATGGTGTCGCTCAGCTTTAATTTGCCCGATTGCAAAGCTTCAAAAGTTAAGTAAGCAGTCATTAATTTGGTCAAGCTGGCAGGCTCGACACGCAAATCTGAATTTTTTTCCATCAGAATGCGTTTGCTGTGAAAATCTTGCAGGATATAAGCGCGCGCCGCAACCGCAGGCACGGTCGGGGTTAAAGCGACTTCAGCAGCCATTGTGAGGTTTGGGATTACCCATAAAAAACAACAAAAACGAAATAACATAGTCATGGAATTAGTCGACGTGTTTATAAGAAAAATAAAATGATATCAATTGCAGGCACTCGCAAGCCCTACAATCATACACAGGGTTTAGTTATTTTGTGCATAACTTTCGGAGATTTCTCGCGCCAGTTCATACACTGACATTGCATAACGTTTGCTATGGTTGTAGCGGGTAATCACATAAAAGTTTTGAAAGGCGAGCCAATAAGTCATACCGCTTTCAAATTCCAATTCGACAACACTGCTTAAAGT
>JBDKHS010000063.1:0-3416 GCA_039797505.1 Pseudomonadota bacterium
TGTCATTATTCGGGGGCAAAATAGTGGGCGTTTCATCGGAAATCACCCACCATGCAAGGCTGGCAACCCCCGCCGCACTCAATAACAGCACGACTGCCGCTTGACGATAACTGTTCGGGAGAAGTTTCACAATGCCACTCGGTTAGGGTAAATGGGGACGCTCCAAATACGCATGTGAACCCATTTCTTGCAAACGGCTGATCGTGCGTCGAAATGCAAAGGCATGACGATTGCCTTGATATAAAGCCTCGGGTTTGGTCGCGGCAGAAATGATTAATTTTACATTGCGATCATAAAACTCATCAATTAAGTTAATGAGACGTAAGGCTTTATCATTATCGCGTTCTTGTAATTGTGGAATATTGCTGAGCAACACCGTGTTAAAACATTGCGCCAATTCAATATAATCTGCCACCGCACGCGGCACATCGCACAGGGCTAAAAAATCAAACCACACAATCCCATCGGCGCAACGACGAGTTTTAATTTGTCGTCCACTGATTTCTAACACATGCTTTTCTAAAATCTCATCAGGTGCAAGACTTAAAAAACTGTCGTACAAATTGCGTTCTGCTTGCGCATCCAAAGGGCTGTGATAAATTTCAGCTTGTTCCAAAACCCGCAGACGGTAATCGGTGCCGCTGTCAACATTGATAACTTCGGTGCATTCTTGCAATAAGGCAATCGCGGGCAAGAAACGGTCACGCTGTAAGCCATTTTTATATAATTCATTGGGCACAACGTTGGACGTGGTCACTAAAGTGATACCGCGTTCAAACAAGGCTTTTAATAAACCGCCCAATAACATAGCATCGGTAATATCGGCAACATGAAATTCATCTAAACACAGCACTTTGATTTGTGCGGCGAGACGGTCTGCGACGATAATTAACGGATTTTCAACATCTGGCAAACCGCGTAATTCTTGATGCACTTGCTGCATGAAACGGTGAAAATGTACGCGCTGTTTATGTTCATTGGGCAGACAATCATAAAAACTATCGACTAAGTAAGTTTTACCGCGCCCCACGCCGCCCCAAAAATACAAACCTTTGATCAGTTTGGTCTCACGGGTAAATTTCTGACGCAGTTTCGCAAAATAACCTTGTGGCGTTGGCGGGCTTGAAAGTTCATCAAACAGGCGTTGCAAATGGTGTACGGCATTTTTTTGTGCCGCATCTGCGGTAAAGCCTTCACGTTGTAAATCACGTTGGTAGCGTTGCAGCGGTGTAGTCATTTGGACATCTGGGGGCTGAAAATGGTTCACTAAGCCGCGCATTATATCATCAAGCTTCGGATTAATAGAAAGATTACGGGAGATATTTTGTCATGTACACTCGATGGATTACAGAATTGGGATTAGAACCGCATCCTGAAGGCGGGTTTTATCGGCGTAGCTATACGGCAAATTATTGCGTGTTGCCTGAAAATTTCACCGCCGCCCGCCCTATTGCCAGTGCGATTTATTATTTATTGCCTGCTTCGCAATTTTCAGCTTTGCATCGCATTAAATCGGATGAGTTGTGGCATTTTTACGCGGGTGGCGGCTTGCATATTTCTGTGATTACGCCTGAAGGTGAATTAAAAATTTTGCGTTTGGGCTTAGATTTATCACAGGACGAGCAACCTCAGCAACTTGTGCCTGCGGGCTGTTGGTTTGGCGCGAGTGTGGTGCATGGGGAATATGTGTTAGTCGGGTGCACAGTTGCACCTGCTTTTGATTTTGCAGATTTTGAACTGGGAAAACGCGCTGAATTATTAGCAAGCTATCCACAACATACAGATATTATTGAACAATTGAGCTTCGAATAAAGTCTGTGAGCGCAATTTTGAAATCCATTTTCATTTTAAGGGTTACTGTAAAGCTTTGGGTTGCAACAGTCCTTCACTCGTGTTGGGCGATTTAACAATATGTTAAGATGGCGGGTCTGTCATTATTGCAATGACTTGATACTGTTTATAATTTTCTTATTTCATGAGTGAGTTTCACATGACTGGCAATAATACCCTGTATTTGGTCGATGGTTCTTCTTATTTATACCGCGCTTATCACGCCATGCCTAACTTACTGAATGCACAGGGTAAACCGACGGGTGTTGCCTATGGCGTGACCAATATGCTCAAACGCCTGCTGCAAGAATATCAGCCGCAACACGCCGCGATTGTGTTTGATGCCAAGGGCAAAACTTTTCGCCATGAACTTTATCCCGAATACAAAGCCACGCGCAGTGCCACGCCCGATGAATTAATTCAACAAATTACGGTGACTCACGATTTAGTGCGTGCCTTAGGTTTTCCCTTGTTAATGGAAACGGGCGTTGAAGCCGACGATGTCATCGGCACGCTGGCAAAACAGGCAGAAGCCTTGGGAATGCAAGTGGTGATTTTCACGGGCGACAAAGATTTTGCACAGTTAGTGAATGAAAATATTATATTAATCAATACAATGAATAATACGCGCTTGGATATTGCAGGCGTAGAAGAAAAATTTGGCGTGCCCCCGCAAGCGATTATTGATTATTTAATTTTAGTCGGTGACAGTTCCGACAACATTCCTGGTGTGGACAAAGTGGGCGCAAAAACCGCGTCGAAATGGTTGCGGCGTTATGGCAGTTTGGAAAATTTATTGAATAATTCACGCAGTGTGGTCGGCAAAGTCGGGGAAAATTTGCGGGCAGCCGTTTCCCAATTTCCTTTGGCACGAGAATTGGTTACGATTCGTTGCGATGTGCCCTTGCCGCTCAGCGTGTCAGAATTGCAAATGCAGGCTTCACAACCCGAAAAATTACGCGAACTGTATGCAGAACTGGGATTTAAACAATGGTTGAAAGAATTAGGGGGAGAAATTGCGCCCGTGTTTAAAATTGAGCCGCTCGCGCCTGAACCCGTCATTGAAGAAACACCTGAAATTATCGCCATTACTCCAGAAAGTTTGCCAAAATCAGAATTTACAAGCCAGATTATTCTCAATGAAGCTGAATTCAATTTATTTTTAAACAAGTTACAAGCTTGTGAGTTTTTTACTTTCGATGTAAAAACCAATACTGCTGTTTATTTAGAAGCCTGTTGTGTCGCCCTGTGTTTTGCCTTGCCAACGCTGGAAAGTTTTTATTTACCCTTGGCACATGATTATTTAGGTGTACCGTCCCAATTAGACAAAAACCAAATTTTAGTGGCGTTAAAACCCGTGTTAGAAGCGGACACACCACAAAAACAAGGGCATCATTTGAAAGTGGCGCGGCATGTGTTGGCAAACGAAGGCATTCACTTGTGCGGCATCAGTTTTGACAGTGAAATTGCCGCTTATGTTTTGAACAGTACCCACTCTCACCAGCGCGAAGCCTTGAGTATTGAATATTTAGAACGTCAATTACCCGACTTTAGTGAAGTTGCAGGCAAAGGCAGTAAACAATTGG
>JBDKHS010000064.1:0-9776 GCA_039797505.1 Pseudomonadota bacterium
TATAACTTTTCAGCCAACTTGCCAGACAATTCGCTTAACACTTGGCTCTTGGCTTCGATTTCGTCCTTGTTATCGCTGCTCAAAGCTTGCTTAAGTTCAGTAATCGCGGCTTCAATCGCGGTTTTTTCTTCTGCACTGACCTTGTCACCCAATTCAGTGAGTGATTTTTGGCTGGCATGCACTAAATTGTCGGCACGATTGCGCACTTCCACAAATTCATGGAATTTACGATCTTCTTCCGCATGGGCTTCTGCATCTTCAACCATGCGTTGCACTTCTGCATCGCTCAAGCCGCTAGAGGCTTTAATATTAATCGATTGTTGCTTGCCCGTGGCTTTGTCTTTGGCAGAAACGTGCAGAATACCGTTTGCGTCGATGTCAAAGCTCACTTCGATTTGTGGCATACCGCGAGGAGCGGGAGGAATCCCGGTTAAATCAAAGCGTTCCAAAGACTTGTTGTCAGAAGCACGTTCACGTTCACCTTGCAACACATGCACGGTTACGGCGGTTTGATTGTCATCGGCGGTGGAGAACACTTGTGCCGTCTTGGTGGGAATCGTGGTGTTCTTAGGAATCAATTTGGTCATCACGCCGCCCATGGTTTCAATCCCTAAGGATAAAGGCGTTACGTCTAATAACAACACGTCTTTCACATCGCCAGAGAGCACGCCGCCTTGAATCGATGCACCAATAGCCACGGCTTCATCAGGATTCACGTCTTTGCGGGGTTCTTTGCCGAATAATTGCTTCACCATTTCTTGCACTTTGGGCATACGGCTTTGACCGCCGACCAAAATCACTTCATTGATTTGGCTTGCGTTTAAACCTGCGTCGGCTAATGCGGTTTTGCAAGGCCCAACCGTGCGTTGAATCAAATCTTCAACCAAAGATTCTAATTTTGCGCGTGACAGCTTGATGTTTAAATGCTTAGGGCCTGAAGCGTCAGCGGTGATGTAAGGTAAGTTCACATCAGTTTGTTGGCTGGAAGATAATTCAATCTTGGCTTTTTCAGCGGCTTCTTTCAAACGTTGTAAGGCTAAAGGATCATTTTTCAGGTTGATGCCGCTTTCATTTTTGAATTCTTCCACTAAGAAATCAATAATTTTCATATCGAAATCTTCGCCACCTAAGAAGGTGTCGCCGTTGGTGGATAAGACTTCAAATTGATGTTCGCCATCGACATCGGCAATTTCAATAATGGACACGTCAAACGTGCCACCGCCCAAGTCGTATACAACAATCTTAGAGTCGCCGGGTTGTTTGTCCATGCCATAAGCCAGGGCTGCGGCAGTGGGTTCGTTAATAATACGTTTTACATCTAAGCCTGCAATGCGCCCTGCGTCTTTGGTGGCTTGACGTTGTGAGTCGTTAAAATAAGCAGGGACGGTAATCACGGCTTCGGTCACGGTTTCGCCTAAGTAATCTTCGGCGGTTTTTTTCATTTTCATCAAAACTCGGGCGGAGATTTCAGGCGGTGCCATTTTCTTGCCTGAGACTTCGACCCATGCGTCGCCATTGTCCGCGCTCGCAATTTTGTAAGGAACCATGTTAATGTCGCGTTGTACCACGCCATCGGTGAATTTACGTCCGATTAAGCGTTTAATCGCAAACAAAGTATTGCTTGGATTGGTGACGGCTTGACGTTTGGCGGATTGTCCGACTAAAACTTCACCGTCATTGGCGAAGGCAACGATTGAGGGCGTGGTGCGTGCGCCTTCTGCATTTTCAATGACGCGCGGCGTTTTGCCTTCCATCACGGAGACGCAGGAGTTTGTCGTGCCTAAGTCAATACCAATAATCTTTCCCATAAGAGATAACCTCCAATTTTAAGTGTTCGTTTCTAGTTGATTGTAATAGATAATATGGGCTGAATTTTAGCTTTCAAGGGCTTTAGCAACAATCACCCGAGCAGGACGTAATAAACGCTCATTAAGTTGGTAGCCTTTTTGAGCTACGAATAACACCGTGCCGCTTTCTACATTGGGCACTGCCTGCATTGCCATCGCTTCATGAAATTGCGGGTCAAATTTTTGATTCACTGGATTAATTTCCAAAATCCCAAATTTTTCTAAAATATTCTGTAATTGCTTCAGGGTTAAACTCATCCCTTCTTGAACGCTTTCGAGACTCGCATTTTCCTTGGCGGCAGCTTCTACGCCGAGTTCTAAGCTGTCATTGACACTCAATAATTCGGTGGCGATTTTTTCTAAAGCAAATTTGCGGGCGTTGTCTAAATCACGTTCCATGCGTTTACGGGCGTTTTCGGTTTCAGCGCGTACCCGTAATAAGTTATCTTTATAACTTTCTGCTTGATGTTCTGCGGCTTGCAATTGTTGAGTTAAGGTCGCAATGGTTAATTCTGCATTGCTGATAGCGTCTTCTGTGGCTTCCACAATGGAGGCAGTTTCATCAAGAACTTCAACATTCGTTGCATTTTCTGGGGTGACTACAGTTTTTTCATTGTTATCTGTAGGGGATGTATTGTTTTCTGTACTCATGATGCTCCAGTCAAATTTACCATGTAAAAATCGTCTTTAATCCCTGTGCGATAAGATGCTTAGCTTAAAATCATCGCAAGTAATGGGGACAGTGGGGATAGGCTTCAAGAGGGTTTTGTGATTTATTCCTCAAGCAATTTATCCTTAAAATGCTGTTCTATAAAATAAGGCATCAATTATACAGTTCAAGCCCTGAAATATCGTCATTTAATTCTGTGGTGAATGATTACACTCTTTCTCGTTCCCAAACTCTGTTTCACTGCCATTAAGTTAAGCCGATAGCGATGTGTTAGGTCGTGAAATCTGGGGGGTAAGGACTGGCAGTGCTCATTATGCGGGATTCAAGACCTTATCTCGTTCCCAAACTCTGTTTGGGAACGCCTGTCGGTCAAGCTCCGCTTGACAATACAGTACAGTTATCTAGTTCTCACCTTTGGAAATGAGAAAATGCTGAGTGTCTTATCTAGCCTCGTAGGTTGGGCTGCCAACGGCAACCCAACTGAACTGCTTTATTTTCGTTGGGTTAGCTTAGGCTAACCTACTTTAATTTATGCTTATTTGCACTAACATAAACATTAACTTATTGAGTATTCATGTAGTTGCAGCTTTATACGGTAACAAAATCAAATATATGATTATATTCGTCGAACTCAGGTTAATTAAGGTAATTATGTGAATTGTGGTTCAGACAATTTAGAATAAAACTCAGTTATTCATCTTGTACTCATTACAACCTTAACACAGCTTCGCTATAATCATTGAAATACTTAAATACCGAGTTACCAAGGAGGCACAGTGACTCATAAGTCAACAATGATACCTATTCAGGCAAGCAATGATCAGATATTACGCGCTATATACTTATTTGCCCGTCTGAGTGAAACCCAACTGGCACGTATTAAATGCAATATGCACCATCTTCATCTCGACGAAGGCGAATATTTATTTGAACATGGGCAAGCCGCAGAACGCTTTTTTCTAGTGCTCAATGGGCATATCAAATTGTCACGACTTTCCCCCGAAGGCATCGAGAAAGTTTTTGAAATTATTAAACCCAATGAAACTTTTGCAGAAGCGATGATGTTCATGCCCGACGCGCTCTATCCTGTCAGTGCGCAAGCGATTGGAACGACCGAATTACTTTCATTCGACAGCAAAACTTTTGTAAGCTTACTGAAAGAATCAATGGATACCTGTTTTTTCCTGATGTTTGAAATGAGCAAACGGCTACGCATGTGGATTAATGAAATTGATAATCTCACTTTGCAAAATGCAACCTATCGTTTAGTCAATTATCTGCTTTACCAATTACCCGAAGATACGCCCAATCAAGGCGAAGTCAGCTTTCAAATTCCAAAACATGTGATTGCTTCACGGCTTTCCATCAAACCTGAAACCCTTTCTCGCATCTTGAACACTTTGACCACCGAAGGATTGATTTCGGTACAAGGGCGAACCATCTTGCTACATGATTTAAACAAATTGCGGGCTTTCAGCCATTCAGAAATGAACACACGTTACAAGTAGATAAGACTGTTCTGTGTGTAATCAATCATTACACTTCATATCGGTGTGAGAATTGCATCTTTTTAAGAAATCTTATCTATCTCCTTGCGCTAAAAATAATAATATCAAAATCTTAGCCTTGAAAGATGCCAACTATTAGGAAGTTCAAAGCTCATGTCGACCAAACCTACTGAACAGCAATTACGGGTTCGTTACGAACAAACTCAAGCCCTGTACGCCTCACAATTTGTGCTCAATGCCTCTGAAGAAGAAATTATTATTAATTTTTCCTCAGGCAGCCTGCCCGATCCACAAACTGGGGAAACCCATTTGCCAATTCATTCCCGCGTTGCCTTGTCTACCGAGGGTGCGCGGCGTTTATTGAATTTACTGAATCAAGCCTTATCTGCCACCCAACAAGTCAGCAATATCGCTTCTTCTGCGGCAAAACTTCCGCCTTTGAAACCCTGATTGCGATTTGGCAATGTCTAATACCAATACCGCCGTTAATATTCCGCAAATTAATTTGGCAGTGTTGCACCAACATTTGCAACAACTGCTGAGCGCACGCCAATTACCGCGTGACCAATGGTTATTACAGCTTTTGCAACTGTTAATTGCCGTGACCAACAGCGCGGGCGCAGCTTACGTTCAGCAGCAGGAAGGAGAGTGGCAACTTGGGGAGCGTGTACTTTCGACACAAGCTTTAAAGTGGCATCCTGATTTAGCTGGCGTGCTCACCCAGTGCGTCGCGAAAGCCTGCGAACAAGACCGTTTGCAACTCGAATTACTCGACGAAGCGCATCAAGTTTGGGTGATTGCCACGCCTTTAGTGCAACAGCCTGAACAAGCAGGCATCGCAATGATTTTATTATTGGGCGGGCAAGCGATTGAAACCTTTGCCACAATTCTGCAATTATTCGCAAATTATGCCTTGCTGCCCATCACCCCCGCGCCGCCGCCCCAAGTTGCCTTAAGTTTGTTGACAGGTTTACTTGCCGCCCCCGATTTGCCCAAAGCTTACAGTTTATTAATTAACAGTTTACAACGCGCCTTAGGTTGTCAGCGCGTATTTATTGGCGAAGTGCGTGGGCTGCATTGTCGGATGCAGGCGGTTTCAGAAATGAAAACCGTGCAACATCATGCCGAAAGCATTCGCGCTTTAGAAAATTTGATGGATGTCACCCGCGTTTCTGGCAAAGTTTTGGATCACAGCGCGCCCGAAATTCAGCGGGTTTGCCAATTATTAAATGCCTCACAAGCGTTTAGCATTCCCTTAATGTATCAAGAACAAGTCGGGCAGGTGTTAATTTTAATTTGGACTGAGCCGATGAGTAGCCCCTTGCCGACGTGGTTGCCGCAAATTTTGCCGAGTTTGGGCTTAAGTTTTGCGGTAATTCGGCGCGCCCAACCCAATTTATTACAACGCATTCGTTATAATTTTTGGAGCAGTCACGGCAAACTACAGCGCAGTTTAATTTTATTAATTCCAATCAGTTTAATCACCCTTGCCTTCCTTCCTGTGCCGCACAATATCATCGTTAAAACCACGATAGAGCCACAAGTGCGCCGTTTTGTCACCGCGCCGTTTGAAGGGATTTTAAAAAATACCCTGCATGAAGCGGGTGATATTGTCAAAGAAGGCGAGATTTTGGCGCGTTTGGACGAGCGTGAAATTGAATGGACAATGACGGGGGTGAAAGCGGATCGCGGGCGAGCGCAAAAGCAAAAAGATGTCAGCAGCGCAAGTCGTGACACCGCCGCCGCCCAAATTGCCCAGCTCGAAATGGATCGTTTAGAGGTGCAACTGGCGTTGTTGGAATATAAATTTCAGCATTTAGATATTAAAAGCCCCTTGCAAGGCATTGTGATTAAAGGCGATTTAAAACGCGTCGCAGGCACTCCTGTAAATAAAGGACAAAGTTTATTTGAAATTGCGCCGCTACAAAGCATGGTGGTCGAAGTTGCCATCGCGATGGATGATATTAGTTATGTGCGCCCCGAAATGGCAATGACTTTGAGTTTAGATGCCTATCCGCAGCAACAATGGGCATTAAATCTGCGCAGCATTCACCCGCGCGCGGTGCAACGTGATACGCAATATGTGTTCACGGGCGAGGCGCAACTGGAAAACCCCGACGGCAAATTGCGCCCAGGCATGAAAGGACAAGCCAAAATTCATGCAGACCATGCGGCTCTGGGCTGGGTGTTATTGCATAAAGTCTGGGAACAGCTTTGGCGGTGGCTATAAATGGAAGCTCCCGTCCCCAAAGTGCCGCTGCTCAAACTGCGTGATGACTTACAATTTACTTATCAAAGCTATGGCAATCGTCCTTGTTATTTGCTGGTCGACCCCGTCAACGAACATTATTATCAAATTGGCGAAGCAGAATACGCGCTACTGCATTGTTTAAATGGCGAAACCAGTTTAGAACAAGCAATCACTTATCCCGATGCGGAGCAATTAAGCCTAGAACAGGCAATGCAAATTCAGCAATGGCTGATTTTTTCACAACTGGCGTATGTGGAAAGTGAAAAAGGCTGGCAATTATTGCATCCGAAAACCGGGCTTTCGCAAAAGTTAGCGCAACACAGTAACTTATTGTTTTTAAAATTACCTTTAGGCAGTCCCGATGCGTTTTTAGGAAAATTACTGCCTTATTTTCGTTGGCTGTATACGCCTTATTTTTGGCTGTTGTGGTTTGCGGTTTGTGGCAGTGGTTTATATCAATTAGTTTCGCAACATGAACGGGTTATCAGTGCCAGCAGCCAAATTTTCGCGCTGCATAATGCGTTTTGGTTATTCATCGCGTGGGTGCTTATCAAAACTGTGCACGAAATTTCACACGGCTTGGTGTGCAAATATTACGGCGGTTATGTGCATCAGGCAGGCTTATTTTTCATTTTATTTGCCCCGATTGGCGGTTATGTCGATGCCACCGCAAGCTGGAAATTCACTTCAAAATGGCAACGCATTCATGTTTCTGTGGCGGGCATGTTTATCGAATTATTTCTCGCGGGGATTGCGGCGTGGGTGTGGACTTATACCGACACAGGTGTTGCAAACTACCTGAGTTATAACGTGATTTTGCTAGCCAGCGTCGCCACTTTATTATTCAACGCCAATCCTTTAATGCGTTTTGATGGTTATTATATTCTCATCGACTTGCTGAATATTCCCAATTTGTACGGCGCAGGACAACGTTATGTGCGCTATTTGAATCGTCGCTATTTGCAAGGCAGGGCTGAAACGCCGTTGACGGCTACGCCTTTGAAGTTATTGATTATTAAAATTTACGGCTTGGCGGCTTGGGTGTGGCGATGGTTAATTGTGATCGGCATCAGTATTGCGGCAATGTATTTATGGGCGGGCGCAGGGGTAATTCTGGCGGCAATTGCTTGTATTAGTTGGTTTATTTTGCCCTTGGCGCGATTTTTCACTGGCTTGTCGAAAGACCCGCAACGTGGGCAAGTGTTGCGCCATTTGAGTTTGGTGCTGGGCGGGCTTGCGCTGGGTTTAACTTTGTTATTTTCCCAAGTATTTTGGGCGCAACAACTTCGTGTGCCTGCGGTATTTGATTATGCACATTCTGCGATTATTCATAATGAAAGCGCGGGCTTTGTGAAAAAAGTGGCGGCGCAGGCGGGCGATTATGTGCAGGCGGGGCAGCTGTTAATTGAGTTGGAAAACACTGAATTACAAGCAGAAGCGCGGGATATTGAAATTCAAGTAAAAATTCATGAAGCCAAACGCCAAAAGTATTTTAAAGAACAAGCCTTTGGAAAATATCAAGAAGAATTAGAAAAGCTGAATGAATTAGAAAATAAGTTCCGTGAAAAAGCAAAGCAAGTGCAGGGTTTGATTTTAGTCGCGCCTGTGGCGGGTTATGTGATTGCGGAAAGATTGCGTGAGTTGCCTGATGCCTATTTGAAGCGCGGCACGGAATTATTAACCATTGCAGACCCGCATCAATTAGAAATCAAGCTGTCGATTCCGCAGCAGGATATTGAAGCGTTTCGGGCGCGGGTCGGGGCTGAAGTGCAATTATTCCGCAGTGCTGTACCTTTGCAAGCTTTAGCAGCGCAATTGGTGAAAATTAATCCCAGCGCGTCGCAAGAAATTATTCACCCTGCCTTAACTGCCACGGCGGGCGGTGATATTCCTGTGAAAGCTAAACCGCAACAAGAAGAATCTGGCGCGTCTGGCGAACTCAATCAAGCGGAACAGCCTAGCCGTTATGAATATTTAGAACCGCGTTTTGTGGGCGTGGTGAATGTGTTGGACAGCGCGGTTTTAGAGAAAGTGCGGGCGGGGGAAACCGCGCAGGTGGTTTTAAGTTCGCCGCCTCAAAGCTTGTGGAATTTGTTCAGTGTGGGCATTCAACGTTATGTGCAGCGTTTGATGGATCAGAATGCGGGGAGTTAAGTTTTAACTGCGCCCCCAACCCCCTAAAAAAGGGGGCTAAACACAAAATATTTTTTTAGAGTGTTTAAAGTCCCCTTTAGGGGATTTAGGGGCTTCTTTAGCGGTTAATGCCTATTTAATGACACAGCAGGTCTCGGGCATGCTTATCTTTCTTATCCCGATCTCAGATTAAATATAATACGGCGAACTTTCTGCCAGCGAGAAATCTTCGCCTGAACGGGTCAAATGTGGATTATAAAAAGGGTCTTGTTGCAAACGCACGCCCCACCGCTGCTGCATTAAAGTCTGTTCCTCTGCCAAACGCTGTTGTTTTTCGGGGGTGATTTCCAAACCACGGCTGCTGGATTCATGGTGATAAAACAGCACTTGCGGCAATACCACATGCCGATACCCCAACGCACTCAACTTTAAACAAAAATCCACATCATTAAAAGCAATGGCTAACTGTTCATCGAAGCCATCCACTTGCTGCCAATGTTCACGACTCACCAATAAACACGCCCCCGTCACCGCAGAATAATTACTCACCACTGCCAAGCGATTTAAATAACCTTGCTGTGAAACGTGAAAATAACGATGTCCATGATTTGCCAATCCGCCCACGCCGCAAAGCACTCCAGCGTGTTGAATCGTATCATCACCATATAATAACTTCGCACCCACACAGGCAATATTCGGCTGTTGCGCATAACCGAGCATTAACTCTAGCCAATGTTTAGGATTGAGCAGCTCCGTATCATTATTTAACAACAGGATATATTCACCCCGCGCCGCCTGAACACCCCGATTCACCAAACGTGAGAAATTAAACTTATTTTCGTCACGCAGGACTTGAAAACGCTCGCCCCACAAAATTTGGTAATAATTCAAAATGCTTTGCGTGGTGGTGTCACTGCTCGCGTTATCAACGATGAGCACTTCCCAGCGCGAATATTGCGTAAACTGCTGCAAACTGCTTAAACAGCGCAATAACATGGGCGCAAGGTCACGCGTCGGAATAATAATGCTGACCAAAGGCTGTGCTTTCACAGGATAGCGCACCCGCACGGTTTGCGTGGCTTCGTCTAATTGCACATAAGCCGCTACATTTTCACGATTTAAAGCAGCTTGCACCACACTCACATTGGGCAAGGGCGTTTCCACAAGGCGACGATGATATAAAATTTGTGGAATATGGGTGATTTCAGAAGTTTGTTCAGAAACACGTAACGCAACATCCCAGCATAAACTCGGATAATCATCAAACTCGCCAAAACCGCCCGCCCGTTGTAAAGTCTTTGTACGGTACACTGCAAAATTACCACAATAATTGGCAGATTTTAACCAATCAGGCGACCAGTCCGGCT
>JBDKHS010000065.1:0-4783 GCA_039797505.1 Pseudomonadota bacterium
TTAAGCACTTATCTTGTAAAACAGGTCTGCCCAAGCCCAAAAGTTCCCCGAGATAGCATAATCTATAGTCATTATCCATATAGTTGTAATAACGCATATCTTCTTGATTTTGCGGGAGAACATCTTGTGCGGGAGCACGCAACACGGCATCCACGTTTGCCAAAGGAATCGCCATGGTTTCTTCACCAAGGTGAACCATTAAGGCTTGGTGAATCGTCAACGACATTGGCAGACGAATTTCAAACAGCGTGCCTTCACCCGTGCGCGAGTGAATTTGTAATGAACCGCCTAACTGCTTGATTTCGCTGTTGGCAACGTCCATGCCCACGCCGCGCCCTGAAACTTGAGTAATCGCTTTTGCGGTGCTGAACGCGGGTTCAAGAATAAACTGCATTAAATCTTGGTCGCTAATCACTGCGCCCGGTTTTAATAATTGACGTTCTTCGGCTTTGGCACGAATCGCGGATAAATTCAAACCTGCGCCATCGTCACCCAATTTGATAATTAAATCCGTGCCTTCACGTGATAAATCTACAGTAATTTTTGCCGTTTGCGACTTGCCCGCTTGCAGGCGCATGTCAGGCTCTTCAACCCCGTGCCCAATCGCATTACGCAGCATGTGTTCCAAAGGGGCAACAATGCGATTTAACACGGTGCGTTCAAATTCGATATTTTCCCCATTAATCACAAAATCCACTTGCTTGTGCAATTCACGAGAAGTGAGGCGTGCAATCCGTTGTAAACGCGGGGAAATCCGTGAAAAAGGAATCATGCGAGTGCGCATAATCCCATCTTGCAACTCAGCCCCGATACGGGTTTGCTGAATCAGCAAAGCATCCATTTGGCGGGTCAGGGTTTTCATGTAATCTTGAATGCTGAGCAAGTCGCTTACGGTTTCCATTAAACCGCGTGACAACTGCTGCATCGAGGAAAAACGGTCTAATTCCAGCGGATCAAATTCATCCTCGTCAGGCATGTCACGGAAACTGGACATAATTTGTGCTTCAGTTTCGATGTCCAAACGGCGCAATTGATCGCGCAAACGAATCACGGTTTGTTCCATTTCGCCAAGGTTATTTTTGACTGAACCTTGTTGTTGCTCCATGTGGGCGCGAGAAATCGAAAGTTCGCCCGCCAAACTGGTGAGTTTATCAATCAGTGTGACCCGCACGCGAATGCGATCTTCTGCATCCATGTCGGAATCTTTGTCGGCGGCTTTTTCAGTGGGCTTGCTGTTACTGACTTCTGAATCTTCCGTGGTTGCCACAGGTTTTGGTTTAGCCACCACGGGCGCAACGGTTTTGGGGGCTTCTTCCACAGGAACACTGACTTGTGAAATGTCGCCGCCTGCAAATCCGATTTCGATTTGTTTAATCAGTGCGACGGGGCTTCTTAAAGGCTCGCCATTGCGTACCGACTCCAACATTGCCGCCAATTCGTCAACGCTGGTTTGCACAATTTCTTGTAATTTGGGATTACTTTGGGCGTTGCCTTCAACAATTTTGGTCAGCACCGATTCCAATTGATGGCTTAAATCGCCCATTGGAATAATCCCCACCATCCGCGCCCCACCCTTTAAAGTGTGTAGCTCGCGTTGCAATTCTTTCATCAACTGCATATTTTGGGGATTGGCTTGCCAACGCTCCAATAAAGATTGGGTGTTTTCGAGAATTTCGTCAGCTTCATCCAAGAAAATCGACATGAATTCATCACTGGCAACGTCATGCACATGTTCGACAACGGGCGCAGGGCTGGGGGAGGCTAACACTGTGGGTACGGGAGTTGGCTGAATTGTCGAGGCAATAGCTTTATTTTCGTTTGTCACTGCACTGGACGCAGCAGGTGTGGCAACAGATTTTCCAACGCTTTCTTGCATCAAGTTGACTTCACGTAAGAAACGTTGTTTCTGTGCTGCATCGACTTTTTCACCGATTAATAATTTTTCGATGACATCGACCGCTTCGTAAAACAACGCGACTTGTTCAGGCGTGGGCACAACTTTGCGCTCAAACATTACCCGCGATAATTGTTCCATAGGCGCAGCAAAGGCAGCAATTTCTAATAAATTAACGCTTTTAGAACTGCCATTCAAAGTATGAAAGGCGCGTTCGGGCGGCTGAGACATACTTTGTGTTGGATTATCTTCATATTCAATCAAGAATTTTTTCAAACTTTGCAGATGTTGCTCGGCTTCATGTTTGAAAATATCCAACAGAACGGGATCGAGTTTCTCATCATCTTCATCACGTGCCACAGGAATAACAGGGGCGACGGGTGTTTTTTCCACCATCGTGGGTAGTTCATCAGAAATAACTTCTTCCGCAGCCAGTAAATCATCTAGGCTACTTGCAAATAAATCTTCACTGTTTGGCAGTTCACCAAACGGATCATCATTGGAAATTTCGGTGGGTGCGTCGGAAAAATCATCAAAGCTGGGTAAGTTTCCAAAACTTTGATCACCTTCACCCAAAGACATCAGTGCGTCCCCAGCAAAATCATCGCTACTTTCTAGCTCAGTTTCTTCTTCAAAAGCGGCTAAAGGCTCATCTGCATCTTCTTCAAGTTCGACAGGCGCAACTTTAACTGTTTCCGCAGGCTTCATCACAACAGGGGCAAGTTTTACCGCAGGCGTTGCTGCTTTAGGAGGTTCTTGAACCACAGGCGCGTCAAATTCCCCAAGGCTTTGCCCTTTGGTTTGTGCGAAGCATTCGGCTTGAGAAATTAATAAAACTTCTTTGTAATCGACAGGCTCAGTATTTCTGAAACGCTCAATCATGCCAGGGATGACTCCCGCCACTTGAGCAATCAAACTGAGTAATAATTCATTGCGGGGTAAATTGCCATCGAGCACGCGATTGAGCATATTTTCAAATTTCCAGCCCAATTCCCCAATTACCGTTGCCCCCACCAAACGCCCACTGCCTTTCAGGGTATGAAAGGCACGACGCAACACGGTGGCAGCCTCGGCATCATTGGGATCGGCTTTCCATTCAGCAAAACTATTATTAATTTCTTCAAGAACTTCCTGCACTTCTTCAATGAAAATCTCAAGGATTTCCTCATCCACTTCAGAAGCTGGGGTCTGTGCTGGAATATCAAGCAATTTCATTGTCGCGTCTCAATAAGCAAATTCAGTGTGATGTAGTGGGCATTACTGGAGTTGTGCCGCACACTTAGCCGTAATGTCTAAAATTCCTTTAGCATCCATCGGATTACCCGCCAAGGTGTCTAAAAACATCTCCAAGCTAATTAGCGCGTCGGCTAAAGCTTTTTGTTGGTTTTCAGGGGGTACTCTACGATTTTTAATAAAAGTATGCTCAATGTAACGATTACAATGGTGTAACAATTTGGCTGCCCGATCTTCAGAAGCAATACTTAAAAAGCCCCCAATCTGTTTGAGGCGTTCAGGTACTGCCATTAAACTTTCATCTTGTTGGGCAGGATTATCTAAAAAGCTTACAATCGGTTGAATAACTTGGCTTAATTCAGTTTTTGCCTCGGACACTGCCACACTCAACACCAGTTTAAATTGTGGCGTTGCAGAATAAGCGGTATTTAAACTTTGTTGGAGTAATTGGCGCGCGTGTACCCCTTGTACTCCTAAAATTTCCAAGGCAGTAGAAACTTTCAGCAAGTTATTGGCAATGTCTAAAAAGGCTTGTTGTTCGGGCGAGCTGCGTTCTTCAACAATGTCTTTAATTAATTTTGCTTGTTGTAACAAAGAATTGCGCTGCACCATCAAGCCTAATAAGCCCAAAGTATTCCCCATATCCGATAACATTTCGACCAAGGGGGCAAGTTCGGACACGGAAGGATTTTCAGCACGGTTGAAAATATCTAAGGTTTCCTCGACACGGGTAAAATCATCTTTTAACAAGGTGATAACCGTTTTCATCAATTCGATGTCAGGTCCTGTGAGAATCATCCGCGCTGCTTGTAATTCGGCTTCTGTCGGCAAGTAAGCGGACAGTTTGAAAACTTCTTTCACCGCTAAAATTTGTTTGCCTGTGGAACGGGCATGGGCGGCAAAATATAACAAATTGTTTAATAAAGGTTTTGGCGGCGCAAGTCTTAAGGCGGCATTGCCATGTTCTGCCAGAGATTTCAAAATCCCATCGAGTTGTTTGAACGCATTTAAAATTGCAGTACTGGGTTCTAAACCGCGTTGCAAAATTGACTCAAGCAAACCTTCGCTGATCCACCACAATTTAGTTAAGGGTGCAGTGCCCGTGGCTTGTTGCAAACGTTGCATCACGGTGTACAACATTTTCCAAGATTCGCCATCTTTGGGATTTTTAAGCAGTGTGACCAGACTTTTTTGAAAGGCAGCCCGCATCTTATTGATGTAATCTTTAAACTTGTCATCTGCCAATTTGGGCGCGGCAGCGACTGGAATTATTGTGTTTAAATCAGGTGTGAAAAAACTCGAGGCCGCTAAGGCAGGTTGCTTGCGTAGCGCACGTAATTCATTGAGCAAGGGCAATAAGGCGACAGGCATATCTTGCTGCACAATTGCCAAATGATCCAAATAATTGGGCAGTTGCAACAAGGCACGCATCAAGATGTCATAAGTTTGAGTATCCCCTGCAATTTTCCCCGCCAACAACGTCCGAATCGTCACTTCAATATCTTGGACGAGCAGGGCTGCGGTTTGTAATTCCAGAATACTCAACACCCCACGAATTTCGTGCAGCAGCAATACACACTGCTGCAACGGCGCAGTCTCATTGGGGTTTTCCACAAACTGCTCAAGTGCTTGGCGTGTTTGTTTGAGGCTTTCGTC
>JBDKHS010000066.1:0-3510 GCA_039797505.1 Pseudomonadota bacterium
TTTAGCCCATTTTTTAGGGGGTTAGGGGTGCAATTTCAGATTTCAATTCGCGCTACATGCCGCCGCAATAGACCCATTCGCTTAATTGATGACATCCCCTAGATTTTAAAAACCTAGCAGCGCTTAATTCTGCTAATTTTCCGCAGTTTCCAGAGTATTAGCCCGTACATTACTGAAATAAGGGAACAGCAGGGGCAACAATAACAAGGTAAATACCGTTGCCGACACCACCCCGCCCACAATCACCACCGCAAACGGACGCTGCGTTTCTGAGCCAATCCCATGCGACAATGCCGCAGGCAATAAACCCAAACCCGCCATTAATGCGGTCATCACAATCGGGCGCAAACGTTGTACCGCGCCTTGAATGATACATTCGCCCAATTCCATGCCATCACGGAATAAACTCATGATTTGTTCCACCATGATGACCCCGTTTTGTACCGAAATCCCCGCCACGGCAATAAATCCCACCGCCGCAGAAATCGACAAATGCAAATGCGCCAAATACAAGCCCGCCAAACCGCCAATTAAAGTGAACGGTATCATCAGCAAGACTAAAATCGCTTTGCGCATCGAGTGAAACGCCCAAAATAGCAGCACGAAAATCATCAACAAACTCAAAGGCACAATAATCGTTAAACGTTTTAACGCCCGTTGCTGGTTTTCAAATTGACCGCCCCAAATCATGGTATAGCCTTGTGGCAAATGCACCTGTTCATTGACTTTTTCCATCGCCTCTGCCACGAAGCTACCTTGATCGCGTCCCAATAAATTCGCTTTCACTGCCACATTACGCGAGCCTGATTCACGATTGATTCGTGACGCGCCTTGACGCACTTCCACCGTCGCCAGTTGTCCCAAAGGAATCACGCCCGCCGCATTGGGCAAAGCAATCGGTAATTCGCTGATGTCTTCAATTTGGTCACGGAACGGTTTATCAAAACGCAAGGTCACGTCAAAACGTCGCTCACCATCATAAAATATGCTGGCAGCACTGCCACCCATCGCAGTTTGTACTGTGGCATTCACATCGCTGATATTAATCCCGTAAGAAGCTAAACGATTACGATCCATGGTAATGTTTAATTCGGTTTGACCGCCGACTTTAATCACACCCACATCCGCAGAACCTTGAATTCCCATCAAAATTTGAGCGATTTGCTCGCCTTTTTGCTCGAGAATTTCCAAATCATTCCCGAAAATTTTTACCGAAATTTCCCCTTGCACCCCGCTTAAGGCTTCATTCAAGTTATCTTCAATCACTTGTGAAAAGTTCGTCGGCACACCGGGAATGGCGTGAATTTTCTGGGTTATTTCCGCAATCAGTTCATTTTTATCCTGAACTTTCCATTCTTCTTTGGGGCGCAAATTCGCCATGATTTCCAAGTTGTTATTACTTTTGGGATCAGTGCCATCGTCAGGACGACCGACTTGGGTAATCACGTCGGTGACTTCGTCATAACTGTTCAGAATTTTGCGAATTTGCTGTTCCACTTCCTTGGTTTTCTCAATCGCGGTGGACGGCGGCAGGCGAATCGTGAGCCAAATATTGCCTTCGTCTAACTTTGGCAAAAACTCGCTGCCCAATTGGGGCGCAAGTAGCAAGGCGGTGGTCAATAACGCCAAAGAAATCCCCAACACGGGAAACAGCACGATGCGCCCTTTCAGCAAGAAACGCCGATAAATTTCTTGAAACGCGTGCATCCACGCACTGTGCTTTTCAATCATGCCCTCGCCGCGCAAAGTGTAGCTGAGCAGCGTCGGAATCCACGTTAAAGTGAGGAAAATTGCCCCTAACAAGGCGAAACTCAGAGTGAATGCCATCGGGGAGAAAATTTTGCCTTCGACGCGCTGAAAGGTAAAAATCGGCAAAAATGCCAGAATAATAATCACTTTAGAAAATAAGATGGGATGTCCCATTTCAGTGGCAGTATTTTTGAGTTGGTGTAATCGCCAGCTATAAGTATTGTGGGTTGCGTGACTCTTATGCTGCGAATCGAGCGCGAGTTTTGCCATAAACGCTTCGACCAATACTACTGCGCTGTCGATAATAATCCCGAAATCCACTGAACCCAAAGAAATCAAATTGGCAGAAATCCCGTATAAATTCATCAGGGTGAATGCAAATAATAGCGATAATGGAATCACCGAGGCGACAATCAGCGCGGCAATCCAGTTGCGCAGGAATAAGACTAAAATCACCACCACCAAAAATGCACCCACCACCAAGTTTTCTGACACGGTGTGCACGGTGTGTTTGATTAAATCAGTGCGGTCATAATACGGGTGCATTTTCACGCCCGCAGGCAATTGGCGATTGATTTCTGCCACTTTGGCGCGCAATGAGCCAATTAATTTTTCTGCATTTTGCCCTTTAATCATCTGCACAATGCCGATGACCACGTCATCATGTTCGTTGAATGCAACAATCCCCGAGCGCAAACGATCCCCAACGACCACTTTGCCCACGTCTTTGACAAAAATCGGTTGTCCTTTGGTGGAGCTGACCACCACTTGCGCGATGTCTTCGAGCTTGTTGTATAAGCCGCGTGTGCGAATCACCAGCGATTCATCGCCACGGGTCAAAATCCCTGCGCCAATATTTGCGCCATTATTGCCAATCGCTTGGGAAACTTGGTCAATACTGAGCGCGTATTTTTTGAGTTGGTAGGGATCGAGTTGCACTTGATATTCTTTAATTGCACCGCCGAAGCTGACCACGTCGGCAATGCCGGGCACTTGCCGAATCCCTGGGCGCACAATCCAATCTTGCAAAGCCCGCACTTCCCGCAAAGGCATGTCCGCAGGCGCATCAAGCACGTAACGAAACACTTCACCCACCGCATTGGTTAAAGGCGCGAGGCTAGGTTGTACATTGGGGGGAAGGCTGACGGTTTGCAGCTTTTCTAGCACTTGTTGACGTGCAAAATAGTCATCCGTGCGCTCGGAAAACGTCAGCGTGACCACGGATAACCCTGTGATTGAAACTGAACGTAAACGAATCACGTTAGGCACGCCTGTCATTTCGCGCTCAATCGGTAAAGTGATCGTGCGCTCGACTTCTTCAGGGGCTTGCCCATTGGCTTGGGTAATAATTTGAACTTGCACATCTTGCACATCGGGAAATGCAACAATGGGTAAATTATCCAGCGCGTACCAACCGCTGATAATTAACACTATCACCGCCGTAATAATAAATAGACGTTGTTGCAAAGCAAAAGTAATCAATTTTTCGATCATGGTCGTTTATAAGGCTCACCGTGGGTGATACTAAGAGTTTCATAGAGGCGGTAATTTTAACGTTTTCTATGAAGATAGTACGCATTTTACCGAATAAATCTTTAAACCATCTTCCACGCAATGAGCGCGACGTATATCACTAAAAAATTAAGAAAAACTTAAGATTTAAAAATTACTCAGTTGCATCGCTAACGTTATAATATGACTGAAAATCTAACTATTTAGCATGTCAGTATAATTCACTGTAAATTAAGGAATTATGCTTTC
>JBDKHS010000067.1:0-6163 GCA_039797505.1 Pseudomonadota bacterium
AGGGGAGGGCTAGTTCAAAGAGTTAAATCACTATGTTAAATAATGAGTTAAAGCACACTTTGCTCTAACTCATTCTTATATAAACACTTTCTCTGAGGGGCTAGACTGGCTAATCAGACCCATCAGGGTTTCAACCCCCGCACACATTTTCATTATTCCGTCCGTTACCGAACTCACTCCTGCCAACCTTAGTAAGTTCAACCCGATGCTCCGTAAAATACCCATCACGAGCGCAGAATGCGGTTTAGAGATTTGGCAGCCATCCTCTTTCAAAATAGCATCCTTTACCCAGTGTAAGCTGTTCTCTATCTTCCTATGTCCTTGTATCCACTTTCCAAACATATAAGCACTTGCCTCCTCACTACTGATGTAGTAGCTATGCGTATCAAACTCTTTTTTACCACGCGAACCTCTACGCTGGAGTGAAATCAAACTACATAAACCCGCCCAGTCTTCTACGGGGGAAACCGACCACACTTTCACCCTATAATTTGTGGTGCGACCATGAGACTTGCTTTTATAACTATGAACTGACTGTACTTTTCTTCCTTTGATTGAGTCTAACAAGTGCTGTCGTAACCTCTTCTGATTCCCTTTCAGAGGTATCACATAGCCATGATTATTATTTGTAATCAGCTCCACTGTTTTTTTTGAGTATGAAGCGCATCTAAGGTGAATATAGCCTTATCCACTTCAAACAAACTCAGCAAAGCTTGAACCTGATGAATCTCGCTCTGCTTGCTATTTTCTAAAGTCCCAACCCGTAACACGAGATGACTTTGATGCCCAAAGAAACTCACTAAACTTGCAAAGTTCTGCTCCTTATCGTGACAATGACTAACTGTGCTATTAATGCTTTTCCCATCAATCGCTATCAGCTCTGACTTATAATGACTCAACATCCATTGATTAAATGCCTGACATAACTCTTGAATATCAAGACAATTGCTGAGCCTTCGGAACGTTGATATACCGGGAACCTTGCCACGGGGTAAAGGAATCTGGCTTGCTAAAAGCACCCTGTGGTTCTTTGCAAAACGCGCCATTGCATTGAAGCCTGTATAACCACACATCATGCTCATTATCATGATGACTAGGCTGGGTGTCTGTTGATGACGAATCCCTTTGGCTTTACGGGAGTCACTTAATGTGTTTAGGTATGGGATTAAACTGTTCATTTATGATGAGGTTAATCAAATGGTTAAGGAAGATGTAGATTTAACTACATATTATACCTAATATTTATCTTCTTTGAACTAGCCCTCCCCTTTAGGGGGTTGGGGGCTTCTTTAAAGACTTTTAAACACGCTACTTTTTGTTAAAACTTAATTGATGACACGCCCTAGCTTTTCAGAAATATCAATCTCAGGGACTACGTTGTCTGATCATTACAAGCTAAAATGGCGGATATTTTAGACATTCCCTCATGGGATATGATGATGAAGAAATTACTAGGTTTATTGCTGCTAAGCGTCTCGGTTTTTGCCGATGATGAAACCAGTGCATTGTTATTGGCTCAAGAGCGCGATAGATTGATTGTCGGGGTGAAAACAGATGCCCGCTTGTTTGGGTTTAAAGAGCCAATGACGGGAGAAATCAAAGGCTTTGATGTTGAACTTGCAGGCGCAATCAGCCGTTATTTATTGGGTGATGAACATAAACTTGTGTTGAAATCGGTCAGTGCTCAAACGCGATTTCCTATGTTACAAAATGCTGAAGTTGATATATTAATTGCAACCGTTTCAATCACCGAAGAACGCAAGCATCTTGCTGATTTTTCAGACAGTTATTTTGAAGTCGGTGAATCGATTTTAGTGGATAATCATTCAAAAATTACCCATTTAAATGATTTAGCGCATAAAAAAGTTATTGTGGTGAAAGGTACGCACGCAGTTACGGTTTTACCCCAGCAAATACCCAGCGTGAAACTATTACAATATGATAATTATATTGAAGCAATCAAAGCCTTGCGTAAAGGCGAAGGGGTGGCCTTGGTCACAGGCAGTGGTATTTTAATGGGGATTCAGAAAGATAATCCTGATTTACAGATGGTGGGCGGTTTTTTCACTTTTGAATCGTACGGAATTGCGGTGCGCAAAGGGGATAGCGTCATGCTTGACGCAGTGAATACTGCCTTGCGGAAAATTCGGGCTTCAGGGGAATATAATACGCTGTATCAAAAATGGTTTGGGGACCTGGTTGAAAAAGAATATGAGCGATTTTATCAGCAGAAATTTGGGCATTTATTCAAGTAATTTCTAAAAAATAAACTGCTTAATTATTTTCTATGCGCAACTTCAGATTTTTCACCCGTTTTGAGGAAGAAGATTGAGGGATTTAAAAATTGCTATGAGCTGGAATTTCCCTCAATATTTCTCGCTCACAAGGGCAGGAATCATTAAATAATCAACGCATATCCGAAGTTTTTCTTAAAACGTGCTTTAAACAATTCCAAGGTAAAATTATGATTTTGCGTGCCGTGATGTTCGACTTTAATCGCGCCCATCAAGGAAGCAATACGTCCCGTGGTTTCCCAATCAATATCTCTGATTAAGCCATAGACCAAACCTGCACAATACGCCGCGCCGCAGCCCATGCGATCATTAACCGCTTTGGCGGCGGCTGCTGGAATTTGGTAACGGGTTTCATTCGAGTAAATCAGCGAACCTTCTGCCCCAATAGTGACAATTAAAGCTTGCACCCGTTGCGCCACCTGCTGTGGGCTTAAACCCAGACGCTTTTGCATAATTTGCCATTCGCTGCGATTGACTAAAATCCACGTCGCTTGCTCTACAAATTTCATCAGTTCATCGCCGTCTAAATCTTGAATACTTTGTGCGGGATGAAACACAAACGGAACATTGGCTTCAACCAGTTCTAGGGCGTGTTTTAACATCGCTTCCGTATTGTCAGCGGTGATGACACCCACATCGAAATGGGCATTGTGCGGCACGCGGTTAAACTGAGAAAAACTCATCGCCCCAGGATGAAACGCAGTGATGTGGTTATCATCCATATCAATGGTGATGAAGTTTTGTGGGGTATAGCAATGTTCCATCACAGAAATATATTGCCGCGAAATCCCACAGGTATCCAACCAGTCGCCATACTGATGAAAATCCATGCCCACGGTCGCCATTGGTAAAGTTTTCTCGCCCAACAATTTCAGGTTATATGCAATATTACCTGCATTCCCCCCAAACTGACGGCGAATGTCGGGCACGAGAAAACGCACATCCAATGCTGGCATATTCGATTGTAGATGATGTTTAAATTTATCGTTAAACACCATCACAGTATCGTAACTGAGAAAGCCGCAGATAAGGGCAGACATCAAAATGCTTCCTAAAAATAATGCAATGTTTCAATCCACGCCTAACCGCTCGCTGTCGAATCACAAAGCCATCGACAGAGAGCGGTCAGAGATTTATTTTTAAAACTCAATCAATACAAACTTTTTAGAGTCTGTCCTATTGATAAATATATTTCTGATATCTCTAATTAGAACCAGCATTCACAAATAGTTTGGTGAGCATAGCGCAATTTTATACTATTTAAGCAGGCTTGGTTAATTTGCTGCACCCATAGCCTGCATTATCGCAATTTCAGCATCAGATTTATACGCACTACGCGCTCCTACACACGAAGATTGTGCTGATGCTGAAACTCACCGCTGACAACTAACTACAACATCAATTCATAACCGAAGTTTTCTTGAAAACGTGCTTTGAACTCGTCCAAGGTGAAACTGTGGTTTTGTGTGCCGTAATGTTCAATCTTGATTGCACCCATCAGCGAGGAAATGCGCCCCGTGGTTTCCCAATCAATATCATTCATCAAGCCATACAACAAGCCGCCACGAAATGCATCGCCACAACCCGTGGGATCATAGACATTATGCGGTTTTGCCGCAGGAATTTCATGGACTGCGTCAGCAGTGTAAATCGTAGAGCCTTGGCTGCCCTTGGTGATGATTAAGGCTTTGACGCGTTCACGCATTTGTTCAGGCGTAAGTCCTGTGCGTTGTTGCATCATTTGCCATTCATAATCATTCACAATCACCCAAGAAGCTTGTTCGATAAATGCCAATAAATCATTGCCGTCAAACATCGGCAAGCCTTGACCTGGGTCGAACACAAACGGAATGCCTGCACTGTGGAATTGTAAAGCGTGTTCAATCATGCCCTCGCGCCCATCAGGCGAGATAATGCCAACCTGTACCCCTTTCGCATTACTGACTTTGTTCAAGTGAGAATGACTCATTGCGCCAGGATGAAATGCGGTGATTTGATTATCATCCATATCGGTGGTGATAAAAGCTTGTGCGGTGTAAGAATTATCCACCACTAGCACATGCTCACGCGATAAACCGCATTTATCCATCCATTCAGCATAGGGCGCGAAATCTTTGCCCACGGTTGCCATCGCCTGCGCTTTGCCACCGAGCAGATTTAAATTATACGCAATATTGCCTGCACAGCCGCCAAATTCGCGGCGCATGTCGGGCACGAGAAAGGAAACGTTCAGAATGTGAACGTGTTCGGGCAAAATATGATGTTTAAATTTATCATTGAATACCATGATGGTATCGTAAGCATAAGAACCGCAAATCAATGCAGACATCGTGTACTCTCTATAAAAGCTGAAAAAAGACGGGTTGTAAATTCGATAATGCTGAAATTCTATAGGAATTACGAGAAAATGCACCTGTTGGCTGAAAAAATACTCAGTTTTAGCCATATTATTCGCCAATAAATACCCGTGTTCCGACTTTGACCTGTTCAAATAAATGAATTAATTCCGCATTATGCAGCCGTATGCAGCCTTTAGAATTTGCCACCCCCAGCGTGACCGTGTCAGGTGTGCCGTGCAAATAAATAAAACGCCGTAAGGTATCCACCGCCCCATAACGATTTTTCCTAGGCTCTAAGCCGCCTAGCCATAAAATGCGGCTCAGAATCCAATCGCGTTCTGGGAATTGGGCTTGCAATTGCGAATTATAAATTTCGCCCGTGGCGCGTCGCCCAACAAAAACTGAGTTTTCAGGACAGCCCTCCCCAATTTTTGCCTTAATCACCAACCAGCCACGCGGCGTGCAACCGCTGCCATAGGTTTCGCCCGCGCCATTTTTGCCTGTGGACACTGGACATTCAAATAATACTTGACTATTTTCTATAAGAAATAAGCGTTGTTGTGCCAAACTTATTTTCAAATAAGCCTGGGTGGGAATAGGAAATACTGCGTTGATAAGGTCGGGAGACAAGATAAAATTCTCGATTGATGTTTCAATCCACATCCAACCTGTCGATGACATTCCACAAGGTCGGTGAAACTTATATGAAAGCTGAGAAAACTGCTTGCGAGAAAGACGATGCCTGTGGCAACATGTCTCAATCCACATTCAATCTCATCTGTCGAGTGCTCATCGGCAGGGAGAGGTCGGCGGATTCTCTCCGTAAACGAAGAGGTTGCTAAAAAAGGATAACATGCGAACGCGTGTTGGCACAATTGAACTATCCCCCTGAAGGGGGAGGTTTCAGACCATCAAGCAAAGTGGATGAAACCGCTGCAGTTAATAATTTTAATACGCTTTTTACACACTGTATGCAGGAGGATATTATGACGCTGAAGGAATTGCTGAATAAGAAAACGGGCGCATTGGAAACCATTGACCCTTCAAAAAGTCTGTTGGCAGCAGTACAAAAAATGTGTGATCTGAAAGTGGGTGCACTGTTAGTACAAAATGCCAGCGGTGACATCGTGGGGATTATCACAGAACGTGATATGTTGCGTTTTTGTGCAAACCGCTCCACAGAATTGGCAACGATTTTGGTTGAAGAAATTATGACCAGTCACTTGTTGTTTGGCACGCCGAGCACCAGTTTAGACGACGCACTGACCATTATGAGTGATAAACGTTTCCGTCACTTGCCCGTTGCTGAAAACGGCAAAGTGATGGGGTTGGTTTCTATCGGTGATTTGGTGAAAGCCAAGCTCGACGAAGCTGCATTTGAAGCGAAGAACTTACGCGATTATATCGCACAATAAATTGTTATTTGTCTGAATTCCTCTCTCACATTGACCCCAATAATTGCTATTTTGGTAAATTATTGGGGTCTTTATATTTTTGGGGAGTTCTGAAGCCGTGATCTTAAAATAAGAG
>JBDKHS010000068.1:0-3892 GCA_039797505.1 Pseudomonadota bacterium
TTAAGGAAAAAGTTGAATAGACATCAGCGGGCTTAGCAAGCGTAGGGTGATGGCGGCTGCGCCTTATACACCCTACAAACTTCTTGTAAATTTAACAGCGTATTTTATCTATTTAATTTCATCGAATTCAGATTATTGCTTAGTAAAACTGAAGGTAGGCGGCGCGGGTGGCAAACGTCGTAATAAATCCCGAGCAGCTTCGCCGCGCGGGTCTAAAATCAGGCTTTGTTCCACAGCCATGCGGGCTTCTAAAAAATTGCCCTGCTGTTCGTAAATTCGCCCAATTTCATAAAATAAACTGCTGTGTGGCACGCCAATTTCAGCATGGTGTTGTGTGAGATTTAAATAAATATCTAATACCGTTTTCAAATCACCTTGTTTTAACGCCGCCTGCGCCAAGTAATATTGAATTAAATCCCGACTGCGTGCTGAACTGTGCGCCAAGGCAATTTGATAATGTTCTCGTGCCATTGCAAAGTTGCCGCGCTGATAATGCGCTTTGCCAAAGTTAAGCTGTGCTAAATCATTTTGAGGCACAAAATGAGTCACACGTTCCCATAATTGATAATCATTGCGCCACACTTCACTTTGTTGCAACGTGACCAAGACCAAACTCAGACTAAACAATAACACCCCCAGCCGACTGAAAATCCGATAGGTTTTATTAGCATGAAACATCCCCAGCCCTCCCAAGGTGGCGAGCAGCAAATAAAACATTAACGTCGGTAAATACGCATAACGGTCGGCGGCAGCTTGAATTCCCACTTGAACCAGCCCAAGCACGGGTAATAAGCTAATCACATAAAATAACCAAACCACTAAGCCCACGAAACGCCCTCGATATGCCGCATAAAACGTCCATAAGCTCAGCAGGATTCCCACAAATATTGCAATAAAGCTCAGGGGATTTTCAGCCAACTGCAAATCCAAAGGATACAAGGGGGAAAAATTAAAGGGGATTAAAAACTTTGACACATAAAACAGTAGATTATTGAAGGCATTGAGCACCCGAAATCCAGGATGCACATAGTCAAAAACACTGATAACTTGCCGCTGTGCGATGAGCGTTAAGATTATGCCTAACAGGCTACACAGTGCGAACGGTAGTTTTTCAAGCAGCAATTTTTTAAGTGGTTCGGGTGGGTTGGACGCGTTCAAAAAACTGCGTTGCAGCGGATAAATATCTAACAGTAAAAAAATAACAGGCAAACTGACGGCCATCGGTTTTGACATCACTGCCAGCAGACAGCATAAAAATGTCCCGCCATAGGCGACGAAACTGCGGGTTTCGCTATAGCGCAAGTAGGCGAGCAAACTGAGCAGGCTGAAGAATAAAAATAACACATCTTTACGCTCGGCAACCCACACCACAGATTCCACATGTTGCGGATGTATCCCAAACCATAAGGCGGCTAATGCGGCACTTAGCCATGCGTGTTTTACAAATTCAACGGCGGGATTTTTTTGAAGCCCGACATGCAGCTTCAACAGGCGTAAGCATAAAAAGAAAAATAACACGCTGTTGGCACTGTGCAGCAGTACATTACTGAGGTGAAATCCCCAAGGATTTAAACCATAAATCGCATAATCAATTGCATACGAAAGCCAAGTGAGCGGATGCCAGTTAAACATCGATAAGCTGGTGAGCATGGCGACGAGATTCTGCCAAGTGAAGGCGCGAATCATTTGTGTTGGGTACAAATAATCGTAGGTATCCCACGAGAGCAATTCATAATTTAAGCTGGGCGCGTATATCGCAAACGTAATTAAAAATAAACAGCCGCTGCTAAAACTCAAAATACGCCATGAAGGAATAAACATCAGTGGTTAAAATCCTCTAAACTCGGCTGGTTGCAAATTAAAACTAAGTCATTGCAAGAAATATTAGGGTATTTTTTCACCTAAAAACATTAAATTTTCAAAAGAGAGTGGGATGTTGAGTTATTTTTAACTTAATAAGGTGTATGATGTACTCTTCTCTTTTGTTTAATTTATGGTAAAACAAGTTAATTGTGCTCTAAGCATTTTATTGACACCATTGAAAAAACATTTGGAGTTTCTGTATTTTTTCATTACACTTCTCTCACTTTCTATTGTGTGCGAAGGGAGCATTGGAAGTTGACAATGCTATACGAACGCAGAGCTTATATTAAGACTCATCTTGATAATTTGAGAGAGCGATAAGCAGTGACGCGTTTAGATGAACATAGATATTTTTCTATGGGATTCACAACTAGGCTGTGCCCCTGTTTTACCCTAAGCTCGATTTTTTCCGAGCTAGTTTTTATGTTTCATTATTCAGATAGGAAATGCCCAGATGTCTTTAGGTACTGTAAAGTGGTTCAACGATTCAAAAGGTTTCGGTTTCATTACGCCTGACGAAGGTGGCGAAGATATTTTTGCTCACTTCTCAGCGATCAGTATGGACGGTTTCAAAACCTTGCAAGAAGGTCAACGTGTCTCTTTCGATATTACGAATGGCGCGAAAGGTAAGCAAGCCTCGAATATCAAAGCCGCGTAGTTAGCGCGTTATTTTGAGAAGAGTCAGAATAGTTTATTCTGATTCTTTAGTCTGAATCCCAACTCACATGATTTGCACAATTAGCATAATTAATAACTAAATGATTGTGTTAATCCTTATCTTGTGTCAATTGGGATTCAGGCAGCTAAACGGCGTATTGCTTGCCCGTTTATCAAGGCTTCACAAATCTACAAACTTTGTAAACCTTGCTGTTCACAAAACTCCTTAATAAATCCCGCCAAACGCTGTTCACGAATCGCCGCCCGTAAATTTTTCATCAAGTTTTGATAAAAATGCAGGTTATGAATCGTGTTCAAATGCGCCCCCAGCATTTCTTTCATCTTGTCCAAATGATGTAAATACGCACGGCTATAATTGCGACAAGTGTAACAATCACAATTTTCATCCAAGGCACGCGTATCGCTACGATATTGGCTATTGCGCAAACGCACTACGCCCGTACTGGTGAATAAATGCGCATTACGCGCGTTACGGGTTGGCATCACACAATCAAACATATCAATCCCTTGTGAAACCGCATATACAATATCCGCAGGTGTGCCCACACCCATCAAATAATGTGGCTTATCCGCAGGCAAACGCGGCGCAACATGACTTAATACGCGCTGCATTTCAGGCTTTGGCTCGCCCACCGACAAACCACCGATAGCATAACCATCAAAACCAATGTCTTGTAAACCTGCCAGCGAAATATCCCGTAAATCCGTGTACATACCGCCTTGCACAATCCCAAATAAAGCGGCGGGATTATCTGCATGGGCGATTTTGGAACGCGCCGCCCAGCGCAAAGATAATTCCATCGAAATTTGTGCTTCGCTTTCTGTCGCAGGATGTGGCGTGCATTCGTCAAAAATCATCACGATGTCTGAACCTAATTCACGTTGTACTTGCATCGAAATTTCAGGGCTGAGAAACACTTTCGCGCCATCAATCGGCGAACGGAAGGCAACGCCTTCTTCGCTGATTTTACGCAGCTTCCCCAAACTGAACACTTGAAAGCCACCTGAATCAGTCAAAATCGGTTTGTTCCAGCGCGTGAAATCATGCAAATCACCATGCGCTTGAATCACTGCGGTGGTTGGGCGCAGCATCAAATGGAAGGTGTTGCCCAAAATAATTTGTGCACCCATTGCCAATAATTCTTCAGGCAGCATGGTTTTCACTGCGCCATACGTGCCCACAGGCATAAAAGCGGGGGTATCAATCGTGCCGCGAGGAAAATGTAATTGACCACAACGGGCATGACCGTCACGGGCGAGAACTTCAAATTGCATGGTAGATAACGCGCTGGTTAAGAAAGGATGTGCATTATAACAGAGACTTAGCGTTTAAGAATATGCTTATCTCATA
>JBDKHS010000069.1:0-2529 GCA_039797505.1 Pseudomonadota bacterium
GCCCGCAACCGCCGTATCAATATTTGGAAGTGGAAAAAGCCTATTCTTGGCTGAAATCACCACGTTGGAAAGGCAAAGCGGTGGAGGTTGGGCCTTTGGCACGGGTGCTGATGCTCTATGCCAAAGGACATGAGCAAACGAAAGAACTGGTCACTCGGACTTTGAAAACTTTGGATTTGCCAATAACTGCGCTGTATTCGACTTTGGGGCGCACGGCGGCGAGAACGTTGGAAACCAAAATCATTGCTGACAAAATGCTGACTTGGTATCAAAATTTAATCGCCAATATCAAAACGGGCGACACTCAGACTTTTAATGATGAATTTTGGTTACCCAAAACCTGGCCGCGTTCTGCCAAAGGTGTGGGTTATATGGAAGCTCCGCGTGGCGGTTTGGCGCATTGGATTGTGATTGAAGAGGGGAAAATTGCAAATTATCAAGCGGTTGTTCCCAGTACTTGGAATGCAGGCCCGAGAGATGCGACAGGGCAAACAGGCGCGTATGAAGCCGCTTTACAAGGTCATGCTATTCACGACGTGAAACAGCCGATTGAAGTCTTGCGCACCATTCACAGCTTTGACCCGTGTATTGCGTGTGCGGTGCATTTGAGTGGCACGGATGGGGAAGAATTATTTCAGGTGAAAGTATGTTGATTTAAGACTGACTGTCTGAAGCTTTGGGCAGTGCTAATTACGCTGAATTTCTCGTTCCCAAACTCCGTTTGGGAACGCCTGTAGGTCAAGCTCTGCTTGACAATATTAAAACCCGCTACATTTGGAAAGAAGATATTGTGAATGTTGAGTGTATTACTCAGTTATCCATTGCATAATATTTTTGCGAAGCTTCAAGCAGAGCTTGAATTGCAGGCATTCCCAAACAGAGTTTGGGAACGAGGAGAAATATTAAAGCCCGCTACATTTGGCTATAAAACAGCGTTTAGGAACGAGAAATTCCATGAAAAAGCTTTAAAATCAACGGGGTAAATGCGTTTTATAAACTACTTGTTGCCCATCTAAACCCTTGAGATTGACCAAGTCACGGCTGACGATTTCCAGTTTCAATTGTGTAAGTGCCGCTTGAAAACTCGCATCTTGATACACTTGTTCTGAAAAACAGATTTCTCCACTGTTAGCAACCCCTTGAATTCTAGCTGCTTTATTCACCGTCGAACCAAAATAATCCAGCCGTTCATTGAGATTGACTAAAATCGCTTGTCCGTGGTGCATTCCTGTTTTAATTTGTACACGCGCATCTTCGGGCAATTCATGATTGTAATGGTCGAAATCTTTTAATGCGGCGACCAAACTGCGCACAGCCGCGCCGCTGTTGGTGAAAGAAGCCATCACCGCATCGCCAATAGTTTTCAAAACCACGCCACCCTCGGCTTCAATCTGTGAAAATAAAATATCAAAATGGTCACGCACGATATTGTAGGCTTTGGCATCGCCTAATTTTTCATATAACTGCGTCGAGCCTGTGATGTCGGTGAAAATAATCGTCACCGAGGCGACTTTCATTTGTTCACGTTTTGATAAAACTTGTTCACCAAAAAGTTTTCTAAAATCAGGATAATGCAGAATATCCAACCCCGATAAAGTGGCCGGACGGTGTTCCCCTGTCAAATCTGAAACCTCGCCTACAAACACCCGTAAACCTGAAATCGGATAAGCTAAATTCGTCAGTGAAAGGCGAATCGTGCCTTTACGCGCCTGAATCACGGGCGGGTCAAATTTGCCTTCTGCCAGTTGTTTAATATGAAATTCTTGCGGCGCACTGCAACCCTCATCCGCAATAATTAATTTGCCTTTGGAAAAAGTGGCGGGGCAAAAATAATTATAAGTTCCTGCTTCTAAAAATATTTCTTCAGCAGTGGCGGTTTGTAAATATGGCACACCTAAATTAAAACGGGAATCAAATTGGGGCGGTGGCTCGCAGACGGGAGGAAATTCGCGCTCGTCGATCGATTTATTCAAAGAAAAGGTGATTTCGACTTGTTCAGAAAAATCGGTTTCAAAGCCGACTTCGCACATACTGCAATAGCCTTGCCCCGAAGCTTGCTGCAAATTGTTATAGGCTTTGGTCAGCATGTAGCAATGTGGGCAGTGAATATCCCAGTTCAAATCGAATAAGCCCAGCGGCACCGCATGTAGGAATTCTGGCACAATCTGTGGCAAAGGCAGGTGCGAATCTTCGGCAATTTTAATCGGGGTGATGCGGGAAATCGCAAAACTGTCTTGGTGTGCCAGTAACCAGTGTTCTATCGCATGGACGGCGGGCACGGAAGCATGAGCGCGTTGTTTAAGTAAATCAAGCTTTTGAATAAGGCGTTGTGTATCCATGAATCATCCTGTGGCGAAAAATACTGAGCTATTCAGAAGTATATTCTTCTTTTGGACAAAATCCATTGCCTCGTTCCCAAGTGCCACTTGGGAATGCCGTCTTGACCGCGTTGCGGTCAGTTATTGTCTTGTCGTGTAAACAAAGGCAGCCAGTTAATGACGGTACAGGTTAAAAAGTGGGGAGCTTGGT
>JBDKHS010000070.1:0-3351 GCA_039797505.1 Pseudomonadota bacterium
GATTACACTAGTTTTTCTTTTTTCTTAATTTCATATATTTGTGTATTTAGCCGCTTATTTTGTCTATTTACGACCATTTTTTAACTTATTTTTATAACGAGTCTTTTATAAAAATAGCAGCACTAAATATCATAACTGTTACGTAACGATTTATCTGCTTCTTAACGAAAGTGTACAGAATACTGACTGTTTCGTAACAGGCAGAAAAAAGTAATCTAACTCCATGTTATAAAAATGAATTATGCTTCTTGCATTAGCCCTCCCCTAGGGCGTGTCATCAATTAAATGAGTAGTTCTGTTTCATCAGCGTGTAGCGCGAATTTAAATCTGAAACTGCGCCCCACCCCCCTAAAAGCGGTTAAACCTAAAAGACTATATCTTTAAATTTCCCTTTAGGGGATTTAGGGGCTTCTTTATCTGTTTAGCACTGCTCATTTTTAATTTCTCCCACCCGTCACGAGACTTTTGATTATGTCACTCAGTTCACAACAATGGCTCGATAAAATTCACGCTTTAACCTTGCACAAACCCGTCAAAATTATGAATGTTTGTGGGGGACATGAACGTGCCATTACCTTATCAGGCTTGCGCACGGCCTTGCCCAAATTGATTGAGCTGATTCCAGGACCGGGTTGTCCCGTGTGTATTTGTCCTGAAGAAGATATTTACGCCGCAATTCAATTAGCGATGCAGGATGAAGTCATTTTAGTGGCGTTTGGGGACATGTTGCGTGTGCCTGTGAATGTGGCGAAACACGAAATTCGTTCTCTGGAACAAGCCAAAGCCGCAGGGGCAGATATTCGCCCAATTGCATCGCCTTTAGAAGCTCTAAAAATTGCCGCACAAAATCCAACGCGTGAAGTGGTATTTTTTGCCGCAGGTTTTGAAACCACGACCGCACCAGTGGCAGCTTTGCTCGCGCAAGGTATTCCTGACAATTTATTTATTTTATTATCAGGGCGTTTAACCTATCCTGCTGTAGCGATGCTGTTAAACAGTGAAGAAGCTGGATTTGATGCTTTGGTCGCCCCAGGACATGTGTCGGCAGTGATGGGGGCAGATGAGTGGAAATTTGTGGTTGAAGAACATCAGATTCCTGCGGCGGTGGCGGGTTTCACGGCGGAAAGTCTGCTGGCGGCAACCTATTCGGTATTGCGGCAATTATTAGAAGAAAAATATTTTCTCGATAACTGTTATCCGCAAGTGGTGAGCAACACGGGCAATCATACCGCGCAGCAATATTTGCAAGAAACCATGCAGGTGGTGGATGCGCCGTGGCGGGGTGTGGGGGTGATTCCTAAATCGGGTTTTGAATTGAAAAATACCCAGCAAGATGCCCGTTTACGTTTTACAGATTATGCCAGTGTGGCGCGAAAACGGGCGGGAGAAATGCCCGCAGGTTGCGATTGTGCCAAGGTGGTTTTGGGAAAACTTTATCCTAATCAATGCAAATTGTACGGCACAGCCTGCACGCCGCGTAATCCTGTAGGGCCGTGTATGGTTTCAGATGAAGGTGCGTGTCGAATTTGGTGGGCGGGTGGTTTACGGAGTTGAAACGTTCAGCTTGCGGTCAGGCATCAGGACTCACAATACCCAAGTTAAATAGATTATTTTCATGCCATTGAGGAGAGCTTAGATGCGCCATGCTTACTTATACAGTGCCTTGCTGTTGCTAGGTGTCACGGCTAACACACAGGCAAAAATTGACCTTGTCACCTTGCCACAACGGGATCGGGTGCAATTAACGATTTATAACGCCGCCGATTTAACTTTTGTACGGGAGCAGCGTACGCTCACCCTCAAAGCAGGCATTAACCGTTTAGAATTTGGCTGGGCTGATACGCTTATCGACCCAACTTCAGTGCAATTAACCGCGCCCCAACATGCCGAGCAAGTGCAATTACGCGAAGTTTCTTATCCACCCAATATTAATGGCAGTGCGGTGTGGACAATCGAGTCCAAAATTGCGGGCGCAGTGCCTGTAGAAATCACTTTTTTCACTTCAGGAATAAGTTGGCGTTCATTTTATACGGGCACGCTGTCTGCGGATGAGCAGAATTTGCGCCTGCAAAATTACGTGCGCATTGATAATCGCAGTGGCGAAGATTATGCCGAAGCGCAAACGCGGGTGGTGGTTGGGAAAATCAGTTTACTCGACCAAATTGCAGAATTGGCAAGACGTTCACCGCCTTACGGTTCGCCTGTGAAAGACATGCACATTTTGGGCGCGTTGGAAGATGTCGCCGTGCCTGCGGCAATGGAAGAGCGTTCCACTGCCAAAAAAGCCAAACGTGAAAATTATGCAGCGGCGGCTCCCATGATGAAAGCGGTTGCCCCTAAACAAATCGTGAAAGAAGGGCTTTCTGAATATTTCTTGTATAGCATCGAAGGCACGGAAAGTATTCCCAATGGTTGGGGAAAACGTTTGTTGTCTTTGGAAGTGGCGGATATTCCTGTGAAGGCTTTGTATCGTCATGATGTGAATCGTTATGGTCATGATATGCCACACCGTTTATTGTCGTTTAAAAATGACAAAGCGCATCATTTGGGCGACACGCCCTTGCCTGATGGTCAGGTCATGATTTACCGCCAATTGTCGCCGCAGCAAAATTTGAGCTATGTCGGCTCAATGTATAACAAATACATTCCCATCGATCAGGAAGTCGAGCTGGATTTTGGTGCAAGTGCCGATGTCAAAATTGAACCTGTGTTACTGGAATACAAAACCAATAATTATGTATTTGATCGGCGTGGCAATATTGCAGGTTTTGATAAGTTGGAAACTTGGCAATTGAAAGTTGAAAACAGTCGCGATATTCCTGTCGATGTGGAAATTGTGCGGCATTTTCAGGGCGGTGCGTGGTCTTTACAAACCGCGCCCGAATTCAAAGGCACGTATGAAAAAGTGGATATTGACACGGTCAAATATCGTTTCAATATTGCGCCACAAAGCCAGTTGAATTTGAATTATGTATTGACTTCGTATCAGGGCGAGCGGCAACAACGGCATTAGCATTGAATGATAAGGCAGCCTCTAAAATTTCCGAAAAGGAATTTAAAAGATACATTTCTTTAGGGGCTGTTTTTAAACTACTCACATTTAACGGTTATTCTTCATGATTACAATTGAGACTTTAAGAAAACGGGCGATAAAGTTTGCGAAAGACTTTGAGCAAACCACTTCAGAAAAACGTAATGATCAAAATTTCATGCGTGGTTTGCTGTGCGGCATTTTTGAAATTAGCTCAAATCGCATTGAGTGGCAATATCCTGTGAAAGAGCACAAAACCACACGTTTTATTGATGGTTTGTTGCTCGGCACTTTGCTCATCGAAATGAAAACGGCGGGTA
>JBDKHS010000071.1:0-3593 GCA_039797505.1 Pseudomonadota bacterium
ATTCATAAAGCTGTTCTGCGCTGGGATTTTCTTCGGGATGTAATAAGCCTTTTTCCACCGCTTTTTGGTGAATGCGTTCCAGATTAAATCCCGCTCCATCATCACTGATTTGAATCATGATGTTGCCGCCTTGGTGAAAGGCATGCAGTTTTAATAAACCCGTTTCGGGTTTACCCGCAGCACGACGTTGTTCAGGCAGTTCAATCCCATGATCCAAAGCATTGCGCACCAGATGCACCAACGGATCGCTCATTTTTTCCAGCACAGTTTTATCAAGTTCGGTTTGTTCGCCCGAGAGTTTTATGTCAACTTTTTTACCCAGTTGCGTGCTTAAATCATGCACCAAGCGCGGAAAACGATTAAAAGAATAACTGATGGGCAACATCCGAATCCGCATCACACTTTCTTGCAATTCACGGGTGTTGCGCTCGAGTTGTGCCAAACCACTGCGCAATTGTTCCAAACGCGCCACGCTGAAATCTTCGCCAACTTGGTCGAGCATTGATTGGGTAATCACTAATTCGCCGACAATATTAATCAAGGCATCAATTTTATCAATGCCGACACGAATCGAGCTGGCTTCATTGATGTGGCTGCTCAGATGTTCATTGTGGGCGGGCTTTTCCTGCACTTCATTGACAATTGGAATTGCAGACAAGCGGGGTGGCGTTTCTGGGGGGGCAGGCAGTTCGCTCACTTCGGGCTTTTTAACGGCTTGAAGCTGTTTGGCAAGATTCGCCTCAATTGCCTTATTCATTGTGGCACGCGTTTCTGCCAAACTGTCCTTGTCCAAAGGAATCAATTCTAAATCACAGTCGCCTTCAACCCATTCAAAAATTTCGGTGATGGCAGCTTTATCCACCGCCCCGATCAATAATAAATCCCAACTTAAATAGCAATTTTGAAAATCTAAATCTGCCAATTCGGGTAATTGTGAGCTGTCCGCACAGATTTGCAGTTCACCCAACGCGTCCAGTGCACGAAACAAATTGATCGGGTCATTACCCGTTTGTAATAAGCGTGGATAAGGTTTAAAACGGATATGCCAAGCAACAGGCAAAAGCTCGGTGACAGGCGACGGCGTTTCCTCTGAAGGGGCATGAGGATGTGCGTGCTCTGCTGCTGGGGTGAGCGGCGTGATTAATAAAGCGGTGAACTCTTGCTGACAGGCAAGCACAGCGTCAGTCTTGTATTCTTGTCCTGTTTGTAATGCCTTGAGCAAGGCGCGTAAGGTATCAACCCCACGCAGCAGTAAATCGATTAAATGCTGGGTCACAATGTGTTGATCATTGCGTAATTCGTCGAGTAACGTTTCTACCGTGTGTGCAAAATTAATGACGTGCTCAAATTTAAAAATTCCTGCGCCGCCTTTAATCGAATGCGCTGCGCGAAAAATCGTATTAATTAATTCTTTATCGACCGCACCGATTTCTAAATCTAATAGGCTCGACTCCATCATATCGAGGTTTTCAAAACTTTCCTCGAAAAATAGTTGTCGAACCTCAGTCATGTCTACACTCATCGCATTACCCCAATACTTTTTTGACCGCAGCTAATAATTTATCAGGATCGAAGGGTTTGACTAGCCACCCTGTTGCCCCTGCTGCTTTTGCTAATTTTTTCTTATCTGGATCAGACTCGGTGGTTAAAACCAAAATCGGCTTAAACTGATAAGCGGCTAAACTCCGTAACTCCCGCACTAAACTCAAGCCGTCTAACATCGGCATGTTCACGTCAGTAATGACTAAATCAAACACCTGCGTTTTAGCGAGGTTTAAGGCAATTAAACCATCATCTGCTTCAACAATATGATGATTTTCAACCAATCCAGCAGCCTTTAACATTTGTCGCATTGCAACCGAATCATCACTAATCAATATATACGCCATTTTCGTGCCACTATTGCATGGGAAAAGAAAAATAACTCATGGTTAATATCATAACCTATCGTAGATTACGAAATGGTTATTACTTGGGCATCCCGTTAAGCCACATTGCAGGGTTCTCAACACTTATGTATTATGTTCTTTATAATATGTTCTTTATGAAAAGAATAGTCATTACTCCAAAAACAGAGAATTTATTTATTTTACTGTGAATCGATTTGAGAAACTGCGCTCTTCAATTCAATTATACTGGTATCTTGTTGTGAACGATAACACCGTATTTGGGGCTTGCTTTTCTATTTAAGTTCAATTAGAATGTTGTTCTTGACGTTGTTAATGTCATGGAGAGATGACCGAGTGGCCGAAGGTGCTCCCCTGCTAAGGGAGTATAGGTCAAAAGCCTATCAAGGGTTCGAATCCCTTTCTCTCCGCCATCTTGACAGAGAAATAAAAACAACGCATAATGTTAATTTTTAAGTGCGCCCGTAGCTCAGCTGGATAGAGTACATGGCTACGAACCATGCGGTCAGGAGTTCGAATCTCTTCGGGCGCGCCACTTCTAAAGTTTCAAAACGCAGAACCTCTCTGCAAAACGCCTAAAACCTCCCTCGCTGTTTACAGCAACTTCATAAGTTTCTCGCTATGCGCCACAATGAATATTTGTTTGGCATTCATGCCGCACGCCAAGTTTTTGATCACGACACCACCCGCATTATTGAATTATGGCTACAACAGGGGCGTGAGGCAGAATTTGCAACTTATGCCACCGAGGCCGCCGCACAAGGTATTCCTGTGCATGTGATGCCTAAAAAAACCTTGGATAAACTTGCCGAACAAGGCAATCATCAAGGGATTGTGCTGCGTTGCAAAGCCTTGCCGATTCAAGATGAAAACAGTCTCGCCGAATTATTGGCAAACCTTCAAGTTCCCCCATTTTTATTAGTGCTCGATGGTGTGCAAGACCCGCATAATTTAGGCGCGTGTTTACGCACTGCGGATGCTGCGGGCGTTCATGCCTTGATTGTGCCCAAAGATCGTGCCTGTGGTTTATCGCCCACGGTGTTTAAAGTTGCCTGTGGCGCGGCTGAAAAATTGCCTGTGATTCAAGTCACGAATTTAGCCCGCACTTTAAAATTTCTAAAAGAACAAGGCGTGTGGTTGGTTGGCACAACGGGTGAGACTGAGCAAGATTTATATTCGGTGAAACTCACGGGCGCGTTAGCCATTGTCATGGGTACGGAAGGCACGGGATTACGGCGTTTGACTCAAGAAAACTGTGATAGTTTAGTCAGAATTCCGATGTTTGGGACAATTGAAAGCCTCAATGTCTCAGTTGCGACGGGCATTTGTTTGTACGAAGCAGTACGACAACGCCGTTAAGGTCGAATGTTAGGATTTGTCATCAAATAGGCTGCGCCCCCTGAAAGGGAAGAGAATCCCAAAGTATTTTTAAACTGCTTAAAGATGCCCCTAAATCCCCTAAAGGGGACTTAAAAGACAAATATCTTTAATGTTTAGCCCCCTTCAGGGGGTTGGGGGCGCGGTTAAAATTAATTTAAAGAGAAAGATTCGTAGTCACCACCTCAACATCCGTGACCTGATGATAACCCCTCGGCAACTTGCGCCCGCGCTGTTCGCGTTTGCAGACATAAGAAAGCACATCGCGTTCTTTCAGGCTTAATTTAAAGCGTCCCGCATGAATAAATA
>JBDKHS010000072.1:0-3953 GCA_039797505.1 Pseudomonadota bacterium
TTGATATTATTGCCTTCACTGCGGGCGAGCCGTTGTTGCAAAATCGACGCGCTCGCATGAGCATCACGATTAAGCAAGGCATTGATAGCGAGATGGCTAAAAAGATTGTGAAGTTGGTGAAAGAAAGTAAAATTAAGGCACAAGCCAGTATTCAAGGGGAGCAAGTGCGGATTACGGGTAAAAAACGCGATGATTTGCAAGAAGTGATCGCGCTGTTACGCGAAGCTAAGCTAGAATTACCCTTACAATTTAATAATTTCCGTGATTAATTAACCAAGGTATTGATAATGCGTATATTCCCGATGTTGGCTTTATGGGGTTTGTCTTTAAGCGTGGGCGCGACTGACACCTCTTCCTTGATTGAACAGAAAGCAAATACCACGGCGGCGGAAAAAACAGCCGTTGAAAAAAAGTTAGAAGCTCCTGCGGCGGTGATTCAGACTTTAAAACGCATGGTGAAGCTCGACATGAAACAAGTGTCTGTTTCTGCCTCTCCGATTCCAAATTTGTATGAAGCTTTAATTGGTTCTGAAGTGGTTTATATCAGTGCGGATGGCAAGTATGTGTTGGTTGGGGATTTGCGCGATGCCAACACGGGTGTGAATCTGACCGAAAATAAGCGCGGTGACTTACGTAAAACTGCAATCGCTGGGATTAAAGAAGAAGATATGATTATCTTCCCCGCCAAAGGTGATAATTTATACACCATCACTGTGTTTACCGATGTGGATTGCGGCTACTGTGCAAAATTACATCAAGAAGTGCCCAAGCTGAATTCGATGGGTGTGACCGTGCGTTATTTAGCCTTCCCTCGCGCAGGGATTGGTTCAGAAAGTTATAACAAAATGGTGTCGGTGTGGTGTTCAAAAGATCGTCAACAAGCGATTACTGATTCCAAAAAAGGTATCGATGTGAAGCCTACGCTGTGTGATAATCCCGTCGAAGCGCAATTTGAATTAGGGCGTATGGTTGGAGTTGCGGGCACGCCTGCGATTGTGTTGCAGTCAGGTGAAGTTTTACCCGGTTACATGCCCGCAGAAAAATTAGTGGCGTATTTGCAGCAAAAAACATTCCCTGTCTTGGGACAAGGAGTGCAGGTTAAACCGCAGTAATATTAATGTTTGAACCACAATTTCTTTAAGTGATACGATCATCATAATAAACCTGAGTTCGGGATAAGAAATATTTATAGTATTCCACCATACTACTAAATTTTCTACTCTTTCTTATCCTGAACTCAGGTTTATTAGTATTTTAGCTGATGCTGTCATGAATCCGCATTGTCTAAAATCGCATGTTTTAAAGCTTGCATCATGGTTGTCGCCTTGCCTTGCAAAAATATATCGCTTACTTTTTCAAGTGTATACAGTGATTTTTCGATATTAATCTCGATGATTTTTGCACGATTTTGTTTTGCAATGCGCGGCAAATTACAAGCAGGACGCACTTCTCCCGTCGTGCCGATAATCAGCATCACATCACAACGACAGGCTTCTTGATAGGAAAGCGTCGCTTCGCGTTCGGGAATATTTTCCCCAAAAAACACAAAATTGGGTTTCAACATGCCCTGATCTTTTGGACAGCGTGGAATCGGGGCAGTTAAATCCACTGCATCTCGTGAATACACGCTGTGGCAAGTGGTGCACGTTAAAGTCCGTGTATTCCCATGATATTCATAGACTTGTTTGCTGCCTGCTTCGGTGTGTAGATTATCAATATTTTGGGTGATAATGCTTTTCACAATGCCCGTTTGTTCCAATTCTGCCAAGGCAACATGGGCAGGATTTGCCCGCGCTTCCCCGAAAAAATCGTAAAACAAGGTTTTAATCGCTGCCCAAGAGGCTTGTGGATGCTCAAAGAAATATTCTAAATCCAACACAATCGGATCGTAGCGTTTCCAAATGCCTTCTTCACCCCGAAACGAGGGAATGCCGCTTTCTACGGAAATTCCCGCGCCCGTCATTACCACGACGTGCTGTGCCTGTTTGAGCAGCGTGGCAGCTTTTAAGATGTCAGCTTGATTCATCCGCAGTTACACCGCTTAACGTGAAACCAAACTGAGCAATTCCATAAATTCGGCACGGGTGGCGTGACGATTGCGGAACGTGCCCAACATTGCAGAAGTCATGGTGGTGGAGTTTTGCTTTTCGACACCACGCATCGTCATGCACATGTGTGAAGCTTGCATTACCACGGCAACCCCATAAGCGTGCGTGCTCGATGAAATCGCTTCTGCAATTTGGCAGGTGAGTTGTTCTTGAATTTGTAAACGCCGTGCGTACATGTCCACAATGCGCGCCACTTTGGACAAGCCCATCACTTTTCCTGCGGGCAAATAGCCGACATGACATTTTCCGAAGAAAGGTAACATGTGATGTTCGCACATGCTGTAAAACTCGATGTCTTTCACAATCACCATTTCTTCATTCGTCGATTCAAACAAGGCATTGTTGACAATGTCGTCTAAAGATTCACGATAGCCTTTGGTCAAATATTGCATTGCTTTGGCAGCACGTTCGGGCGTTTTCAGCAGACCGTCACGGGTGGGGTCTTCGCCAATTTGCACGAGCACTTCGTGGTAAGACGCTTTTAAACGGGCGGTGATGTTGTCGTCATAACTAAAAGATTTGCTTGACATGTGACTGCTCCACATAGGGGTTTAAAGTCGGTTTCAATCCATGCTGGTTTTCAGGTTTCAGACCAGCAAGAAAATTTGATTAAAGTGTGTTTGAGAAGAATTTCAAAATCTTAACTGCGCCCCAATCGTCTTAACCTAAAGAGGGCTAAAAATTAAAACCAGTCCCTAAATCCCCTGAAGGGGACTTTAAAGACAAAATCTTTTAGGTTTAGCCCCCTTTAGGGGGTTGGGGGCTTCTCAGTAAAAAACTTAAGAAGCTACGCTGTGCCGATTACGCTGCCATAAGACTTCACTGCCCCCGTCAGCCCGCGCTAATACTCGTGCCATGACAAATAGCAAATCCGACAAGCGATTTAAATAATGTAGTCCGTAGACATTAATATCTGCCTCGCGCATCAAACTGACCACGCGCCGTTCTGCACGCCGACACACCGTTCTCGCCAAATGACACACCGCCGCCGCAGGATTGCCACCAGGTAGGATAAATTCTTTCAGCATCGGTAATTCTTCATTGAGCTGATCCAGCGTATTTTCTAAACGGCTGACATGTTCTAAAGTGATAATCCGATGACTGGGAATACACAACTCGCCGCCCAGATCGAATAAATCATGTTGCACTTCGTGTAAGCATTGCTGAATAACAGCGGGCAAGGTATGGGTTAATAATAACCCAATTATGCTGTTTAATTCATCCACTGTGCCATAAGATTCTACCCACGCGCCATCTTTTTCAACGCGACTGCCATCTCCCAAGCCCGTTGTGCCGTCGTCCCCTGTGCGGGTGTAGATTTTTGAAAGTCGATTTCCCATGATCCTCATCCTCGGTGTTATTTATTATGTATTTGGTCTGAATCAGGATTTACAGGATTCTCTGAATTCTCGTTCCCAAACTCCGTTTGGGAATGCCTGTAAGTCAAGCTCTGCTTGACGATTATGCAAATCTAAAACGCCTTTACTAAATTACGATGTAACACACTCAGTATTCGTTTCCAAACAGTGGTTAAAAATTAAGATAACTTTAGTAAATGTATTGTCAAGCGGAGCTTGACTCACAGGCATTCCCAAACAGAGTTTGGGAACGAGGGAACTACTAACAGTACCTGTGTTTGAGCTTTTTTCTTTAATTCTGAAAATCCTTGAATCCTGTAAATCCTGATTCAGACATATTTGATTATTCTAACCAAATTAAATGCGCCATGCGCCCCGTTACCGCTTCACGCCGATAAGAATAAAACAAATCAGGTTCGCTGAAAGTGCAGTGTTCGCCGCCCGAAACTTCTAAAACGCCGCTTAAAGCCAAACGTTGCCGCGCCAA
>JBDKHS010000073.1:0-5405 GCA_039797505.1 Pseudomonadota bacterium
CCCTATTCTGATCTTTATCCAGAATGTAGCTTAATTTCATGGCTGTGATGCGAGAGCATTGAAACAAGAAAAAGATTTTGTCTTTAAAAGTCCCCTTTAGGGGATTGAGGGGATTTCTTTAGATAAGCTTTCATCCCACATTATTTTCAGCTACCCGTTTATTTACTCTCAAAAATCGTGCAAGATATTCTCAAAATTAAATCATGATGTTTTGTTGCTTCAACAAGTTGCAACCCGTCAAAAGTGCGCTAAAAATATGTAGACTGTGAACCTATATGGTGCAATTTATATATTTATTGCACATATTGGGTGCATTTTTAATCAGTAATTCAAACAAGTTGCTGTAAGCTATATAAAATTTGTGTGGCATACTTCATGCCTGTGATAGAATTCATCAAATTTCCTTGCTGATCTGAATCCTCCCCCATAAAAAAGGGCTAAGTCATTATCAATTATTCCAAATGAAAGACATTAGGTTGCATACAAGAATAAAGTGTACAGCCCACTGAGTTTTTTCTAAGAGTCTCAAAAAAGTAAAAAAGTGTTTAAACCTAATGTTTTATAAGTGAAATACTATTAATGATTGAACCATTTTCCCCTCAAGGGAGAAAACTTGACTAGACAACGAGGCGTGAGTATCGTTGTCTTTTCGGTAATCTCTTCGTTTACGGAGAGAAAATCCACTGACCTATTGATGGCTTGATCACTCGACAGATAAGGTCGAGTGTGGATTGAAACTAAAACCCTGTGTTCCCCCTACCTAAGGAGCTATTTATGCCCGGTGAAAATGTCTTAGCGATGATTAAAGAAAATAACGTTAAGTTTGTTGATTTTCGTTTCACGGATACGCGCGGTAAAGAACAACACGTCTCTGTGCCAGCCAGCACGATTGACGAAGATTTATTTGTTGATGGCAAAATGTTTGACGGTTCTTCCATTTCTGGTTGGAAAGGAATTAACGAATCAGACATGATTTTAATGCCAGATGCTTCAACGGCTGTTTTAGACCCTTTCGCTGAAGAATTAAGCTTAAACTTACGTTGTGATATCGTTGAGCCTGCTACCATGCAAGGTTATGAACGCGATCCCCGTTCTTTAGCTAAACGCGCTGAAGCCTATTTAAAGTCTACGGGTATTGCTGATACCGCCTACTTTGGTCCTGAAAATGAATTCTTCATTTTTGATGACATTCGTTGGGGTACGGACATCAGCGGTTCTTTCTATAAGATCGACTCGCAAGAAGCAGGCTGGAACTCTGGCAAAGAATACGGCGAAGGCAACATGGGACACCGTCCCGGCGTGAAAGGCGGCTATTTCCCCGTGCCTCCCGTCGATGCTTTACACGACATCCGCGCTCAAATGTGCTTAATCTTAGAACAAATGGGCTTACGTGTTGAAGTACATCACCATGAAGTTGCGACCGCAGGTCAATGCGAAATCGGTGTAGGCTTCGATACCTTAGTCAAGAAAGCCGACGAAGTTCAAATTCTGAAATATGTTATTTGGAATGTGGCTCATCAATGGGGCAAAACCGCAACCTTCATGCCTAAGCCTTTAGTCGGCGACAATGGTAGCGGGATGCACGTTCACCAATCTTTAGCGAAAGATGGCAAGAACCTGTTCTCTGGTGACAAGTACGGTGGTTTATCTGAAGTCGCTCTGTACTACATCGGCGGCATCATCAAACATGCGAAAGCATTGAATGCCTTGACTAATCCTAGCACCAACAGCTACAAGCGTTTAGTACCTGGCTTTGAAGCGCCTGTGATGTTGGCTTATTCTGCTCGCAACCGTTCTGCTTCTATCCGTATTCCTTACGTGGCTAATCCTAAAGCTCGTCGTATTGAAGTGCGTTTCCCTGACTCTGCTGCGAACCCTTACTTAGCTTTCTCTGCAATGTTAATGGCAGGCTTAGACGGGATTCAAAACAAGATTCATCCTGGCGATGCAATGGATAAAGACTTGTACGACTTACCTCCAGAAGAAGAAAAGAGTATTCCTAAGGTTTGTCATGCTTTAGACATGTCATTAGAATGCTTAGATAATGATCGTGAATTCTTGTTGGCAGGTGGCGTATTTACCAATGACCTGATCGACGCTTACATCGGTTTGAAAATGGACGAAGTCACGCGCTTACGCATGACTACGCATCCTGTCGAGTTTGAAATGTATTACAGCTTATAATTCAGTGTGTTCAGGTTTTTGAGATTTTTTGAAAACCTGAGACTGAATGCAAAAAGCCCTCGTTGTGAAATGAGGGCTTTTTTTATGATGGTCTGAATCAGGATTTGCAGGATTCAAGGATTTTCAGAATTAAAAACTTAGCAAGTGTAGGGTGTATAAGCGTAGCGTCATACACCGTTGACCTGAAAAACACCTTGATTTTATTTGAATAAGCTGACTAATTTGGAATGACAGGTGTATGGCGGCTACGCCTTATACACCCTACGCTTACTGGTTTTAAATCAATTTTGAGACAGTCATCCAAGATAATATTATGATTATAAACAATAAAATAAGCTAAAAAATAATTTGTGCGATGCTTACCTAAATAAGTAAACAGTGACTTAAGTCCGTGTTATATTAAGAAAATATCATGTAGTTAGCGGTTTCCCGCATTCCGTGGTGCTACATGCGGGCTATAATCATTCAGCAGTAGGATGTGAGTGTCACTTATACCATTTGAAGGGAAGCAAACACGATGAATACTCGCTTATTTATCCTTGACACCAACGTGTTGATGCACGACCCCAGCGCGATTTTCCGTTTTCAAGAACACGCGGTGTATTTGCCGATGGTGGTTTTAGAAGAGCTGGATGCGGCAAAAAAAGGCACGTCAGAAGTCTCGCGCAACGTGCGTCAAGTCAGCCGTTTTTTAGATGAATTGATGCAAGGTCAAGAATCCTTAACCGAAGGCGTGCCCTTGCCGAGCAGCGAAGTTGGCAAAGCGGGCGGACGCTTATTTTTTCAAACCCGCTTTTTGCCGAGCCTATTGCCAAACGACATGCTCCAAAGCAGCAGTCATGCGGATAATTGCTTAATTAATACCGCATTGGCATTGCAAAAAGAGGACGTGAATCGGCGTGTCACCTTGGTTTCCAAAGATATTACGCTGCGCATTAAAGCCCATGTGCTGGGGATTCATGTCGAAGATTACACCACGGATAAAGTGCTGGACGACATGGATTTGTTGTACAGCGGTGAATATGTATTGCCTGCGGATTTTTGGGAATTGCATGGGCAGAAAATGCAGGCATGGGGCGAACAAAAGCATACTTATTATGTGATTAAAGACCCCATTGTTGAACAATGGCTACCCAATCAATTTATTTACACGGCTGTTGAAGGCGATAATTTCGAGGCGATTGTCAAAAAAGTTGGCAATGGCGAGGCAACTTTAGAATTACTCAAAGATTATCGACTGGAAAAGAATAATATTTGGGGCATCACGGCGCGGAATCGTCAGCAAAATTTCGCCTTGAATTTACTGATGAATCCCGAAATTGATTTTGTGAGTTTGGTCGGTTCTGCGGGCACAGGCAAAACTTTATTGACCTTGGCGGCGGGTTTGGCGCAAACCTTAGATCAAGCGAAATATCGTGAAATTATTGTGACACGCGTCACCGTGCCGCTCGGTGAAGATATTGGATTTTTGCCCGGCACGGAAGAGGAAAAAATGACTCCGTGGATGGGGGCGTTGGTGGATAATTTGGAAGTGTTAAACCCTGTGAATAATGACACTGGCGACTGGGGACGGGCGGCAACTGCGGATTTATTGAATAATCGAATTAAAATCCGTTCGTTGAATTTTATGCGTGGGCGCACTTTTCTCAATCGTTACATTATTTTAGACGAAGCCCAAAACCTGACCTCTAAGCAAATGAAGGCATTTATCACCCGTGCGGGGGTGGGTACAAAAATTGTGTGTTTGGGAAATGTTGCTCAAATCGACACGCCGTATTTAACAGAAACCACTTCAGGCTTAACTTACGTGGTGGATCGCTTTAAGAATTGGGAACACAGCGGACACATTACCCTGCAACGCGGCGAACGTTCGCGCTTGGCAGATTTTGCCAATCTGGCTTTGTAAACTGTATTAAAAGTTTTTTCCTTATTCCTTATTTTTCAAAGGAAAAGGCAAAAAAAGCCCCGACAGATTTCAAAACCTGTCGGGGCTTTTTTATACAACAGAATTACGCGAAACTTGCAGGGGTGCGACTATGCCAATCGGTACGTTGTTGATATTGATGGGCAATATTTAACAAACGTCCTTCACTGAAATAATTACCAATCAACTGCATCCCCACGGGGCGATTGTGGGCAAAACCCGCAGGCAAGGATAAGGCTGGAATCCCCGCCAAATTTACCGCAATGGTATAAATATCCGATAAATACATGGTGACAGGGTCATCCACTTTTTCACCGATATTAAATGCCACCGTGGGCGAAGTCGGGCCAAACAACACATCGACTTGTTTAAAAGCGTCGGTAAAATCTTGGGTCAAAACGCGGCGCAATTGTTGGGCTTTCAAATAATACGCATCGTAATAGCCTGCGGATAACGCATAAGTCCCAATCATAATGCGGCGTTTCACTTCCGCGCCAAAACCTTCGCCGCGTGAACGCTTGTATAAATCAATTAAATCTTTCGGATTTTCACAGCGATAGCCAAAACGCACGCCATCAAAACGCGATAAATTAGAAGAACATTCCGCAGGCGCGATGATGTAATACACTGGAATCGCTAATTGATTATTCGGTAAATGCACTTCGTGAACCGTTGCGCCCGCTTGTTCAAATTCTTTGAGCGAGGTTTCTAAAACTTTAGCAACTTCAGGGTCTAAACCTTCGCCAAAATATTCTTTCGGCACACCAATCCGTAAACCTTCAATGCTTTGATTTAATTGGCTGCTATAGTTTTCAACGGGACGGTCTAACGAAGTCGAATCGCGTTTGTCAAAACCTGTCATCGTTTCCATCAGCAGCGCGACATCTTCCGCACTGTGCGCCATCGGGCCGCCTTGGTCTAAACTGGACGCGAAGGCAATCATGCCGTAGCGCGAGACTAAACCATAAGTTGGCTTTAAACCCGTTAAATTACATAAAGCTGCGGGTTGGCGAATTGAACCGCCAGTGTCTGTGCCTGTGGCAATCGGGGCAAGACGGGCTGCAACCGCTGCCGCAGAACCGCCTGAAGAGCCACCAGGCACGGCTTTCACATCCCAAGGATTTTTAACTGCGCCGTAATAACTGGTTTCATTGGATGAACCCATGGCAAACTCGTCCATATTGGTTTTTCCCAACATGACCATGCCTGCGGCATTACATTTTTCGACCACCGTTGCATTATACGGGGCAATAAAATTGTCTAACATTTTAGAACCGCAGGTGGTTTTCACCCCTGC
>JBDKHS010000074.1:0-2749 GCA_039797505.1 Pseudomonadota bacterium
TTCACCTCCTTGCAGAAAAATAAGGGGGTGAAATATGCTTTTTGAAATTCTTCCTGTTCTGAAGTTAAGCTTTAAAGTGAAGAGTTTTTTCCACTTGAGAGCATCAAAGAACTCAGCAAAATGCACTCATTTAGTGCTTCAGCAGTTGGTATCTTGGAAAGAATATGCTTAAATTAACAGTATCATTGCAATGTTGCCAAACACTGCTAAAAACACTGCGACCAATAAATTTAGTGTGTACTTATCTTGGGTAGGGAACAAATAAACCCATTAGCCTGTAGTCTAAAGCTAATACGGCGGGGTAAGTGCGTAGATTAAATTTCTTGGCGTGATGTTTTTTTAAGTTATACCGAGGAAAATCTGATGATTACCAACCTAACAGAGGAATTTGAATCTCGCGTCAGTGCCTTAGAGCGGGAACAAATGCGTCAACAAACCGACTTGGAAGGTTTACAAGACCTAAGCACCATTTTGCATCTTGAGAAAGAAGTCAATGCAATCAGTGGTTTTTTAGAAATTGAGAGCGAAGAAGCTATCACTTCCATCCCCACTCCAAAAATAGCCCCCGCTGTCAAATCTGCCAAGCAGGGTTGTTTTGCGGTATGTTTGATGTTTAATCAGCAAGCACCTTCTGAATGGTCAGAAGAAACCAGTGGCTGGCGCATTGCACATCACGGAATGCACTTTCAGGATTATCAGCAAGCACTGCATTGCGCTGAAAAATTGCGCAATCGTTTCCCTGATTATCCGATTGAGGTTCGAGAAGTGAATTAACGACAAGCGCATTCTTCATTACCTGACAGTTTGTGAAATCTGTCAGGCAACGCCTTAAGGATTATTTGGTGGTAAAGGTATACACCCCATCCCACTCCAAACTTGGCGGATTTTCCATAAAATACTCCACCCGTTCTGCATAAATTTTATATAACAAACGCTGCGGATGTTGCGCCTGCAATTGTGCAAACTGCGTCTTCGCCTTGCGCCATTGTTGCCGACGATAATCTTCTAGCGCATGATGATAGGCTGCCAATTCGTTTAAATCTTCGAGACTTACTTGTAATTCACGTCCCAAAGGTTCAAAAATTGCCACGGGGCGATCCTTTCCTTTCACCCGCACACAGTCTAATTCACGATAGACAAAATGGGGCGCAGCTTCTTTGGTGGTTTCACTGACAATAAGTTGCACCCCATATTGTTTGGTAATCCCTTCCAAACGCGAACCTAAGTTTACCGCATCCCCAAGCACGGTATATGCCATGCGAAACTCCGATCCCATGTTGCCGACGCTCATGCTGCCTGTATTCAAACCCACCCCGATTTTAATTTCAGGCCAACCTTTTTCTTTGAAAATCGGCTGTATTTCGTGCAAGCGTGCAATCATCGCAAGTCCTGCTTCAAGCGCGTGTTCAGCATGTGCGGCATCGTGCAAGGGCGCGCCCCAAAATGCCATAATCGCATCGCCCATATATTTATCAATCGTGCCACGATGTTCGTGAATAATTCGCGTCATCGGAGTGAGAAACTCATTCATCAGTGCCGATAATTCTTTAGGATTCAAACCTTCTGAAATTGTGGTGAAACCGCGCACGTCTGAAAACAGCACAGTCATTTCTCGGCTTTCACCTTCCATCGAGAAATCATTGCCCAAATTTTTGCTCATTTCATCCACCAACTCAGGGGGAATATATTGCCCAAATAATTTGGTTAAATGACGTTTCCCTGTAGATTCAACGAAATAGCCGTAAGACATATTGAATAAAAATAAGCTTAAAATCAGCAATAACGTGCTCGCCAAGGGCAAGACTAAACTCAATTTCACCCAAATTGCCAAATTCAGCCACACCACGCCGCCCAACACCGCTGCTGTGCCCAGTGTCGCCGTCAAGGGGCTGAATAAGGGCAAGAAGGTAATCATCACCAGCCCAATGCTGAGTAATAATAAAACCTCCATGCCTTGGATATACGTGGGATTATCCATAATGCGATTGTCTAAAATCCCCGCAATTAAGTTGGCGTGAATTTCGACCCCGGGATAAATACTTTCCACGGGCGTGGCGCGTAAATCGAGCAAACCTTGTGCAGTTGTACCCAATAACACAATTTTATTATTCAGTAAGTCAGGGTTTGCGACCTTGTCTTGAAACACATCGGAGGCGGAAATATAAGTAAAACTGTGATGTTTGCCCCGATACGGCACGAGGGCTTGAATATAGCGATCCACTGGAATTCTGCGGTTTTGTACGATTAAGCTTTCCAAACTCAAATAACCGTCGGGCGTTTGTTGGACATTCATTTCAATTTGTGGCATTCCCAAAGCCACCCGCGTCACCGCCAAAGACAGCGATTCATACAGTTGATTTTTATAGCCGTATAACATCGGGACGCGGCGTACAATCCCATCGCTGTCGGTGGAAGAATTAAAATGTCCCGCACTGCTGGCACTGAGTTGAAATAGCGGTAAATTTGCCACAAAACCATTGGCTTCAATGCGGCTTAAATTGACATTGGCTAACTGTTCTTGAGGAATCACGGGCGTGGGCAATTTACCAATTTCAGCATCTTGTAAAGTTTCCAGCGCGTTGGTGAAAGTGTATCCCAACACAATCCGCCGATTACGCATACTGTCGGCAAAGCGGGCATCATAATCTAGCGTGTTGCGTAAATTATTCAAAGTCTCTTGAAATTGCGGCAAATGCTTTAAATTATTGCGCCCCAATTCCTCCAACTTTTTTAAACCAGAACTTTCATC
>JBDKHS010000075.1:0-8581 GCA_039797505.1 Pseudomonadota bacterium
GGAGTTAGATTACTTTTTTCTTTTTCTTTTTTTACCTGTTACGAAACGGTCAGTATTCTGTACACTTTCGTTAAAAAGCAGATAAATCGTTACGTAACAGTTATTATGTTTTATTATCATACAGTTATAATATTTAGTCTGCTATTTTTATAAAAGAATCGTTATAAAAATAAGTTAAAAAATGGTCGTAAATAGACAAAATAAGCGGCTAAATACACAAATATATGAAATTAAGAAAAAGAAAAGCTAGTGTAACCCTATGTTTTAAAAAGTATTATGCTTCTTGCATTGGTCCTCCCCCTTTAGGGGGTTGGGGGCTTCTTTAAAAACTTTTAAACACGCTATGTTAAAACTTAATTGATGACACGCCCTAGGTTTCAAAAACTTAAAAATCCCAAATTTTTATTAAGGTTAATCTTAAACTAAGAGCGCGTGCTACACTAATAAAAATAAACTCCTGCAAGCATGGGGAGCATAACCACTGCTTTTGAGTGTCTCACTCATGCCTCACCTTGCTTTCATTCCAAAGGACTAAAACACGATGGCACAAAATACGAATACAATTCAATCACTGGTTTCGCTGCAACAACAAATGCTACAAATGCTCGCGCCGTTTGGCTTGTCTAACGATGAAATTATTTCGCAATTCGGTCGCCTGTTTGACCCTTTTGGCTTAGTTCAAGACCAATTCAATCAGCAAATGTTTAAAACCTTCGATCCCTTTGGCATTACCCGCGCTTATTTAGACGTGCAACGGGCTTGGATGGATCATCCTGAACAAATGTTAGATTGGTTAATGCGTTTGAGCACCGATAGCTGGGCGTTGCAATTGCAATGCTGGGAACGCATGAGCGGAATTAAGGTGAGCGATGTCGTGCCTGTCGTGGTATTTGACGAACGCTTTCAAGACCCTGCCTGGACAGAAAATCCTTATTTAGACACGATTAAAGAATTTTATTTATTATTCACGCGTTGGACAGAAGATGTCATTTACGACACCCCCGATATTTCTGACAAAACACGGCGCAAAGCTGCCTTTTGGGTGCGTCAAAATTTAAACGCCATCGCGCCCACCAACTTCTTTTGGACCAATCCAATTGCGGTGAGACGCTTCATTGAAACAGGCGGGCAAAGTGTTGTCGCAGGGATTAAACATTTATTAGCAGACAGCAAACATAAAACCATTCGTATGGTTGAAGAAGATGCGTTTGAGGTCGGCAAAACCCTCGCCAACACCCCGGGCAAAGTGGTGTATCGCAATAATTTATTTGAATTAATTCAATATAGCAGCAACACTGAACAAGTGCATCAAGTGCCGATTTTATTCATTCCACCGTGGATTAATAAATTTTATATTTTAGATTTAGGCGAGAAAAAAAGTTTAGTGCGTTACATGGTTGAACAGGGTTATACCGTGTTCATCATTAGCTGGAAAAATCCCACGGCAGAGATGCGCAACATCACCTTGGATGATTATATGCTGCATGGCGTGCTCGAGGCGGTCAATGTCGCGAAAAGCATTTGTAATGCGCCCAGCGTGCACGCGGTAGGTTATTGTATTGGAGGGATTATTTTAACCGCATTGATGGCATGGCTGGATGAAGACGTACAAACCAGCACCAACAATCCCATCGCAAGCTGGAGCTTATTCACCACGCTCACCGATTTTTCCAATCCCGGTGAAATTGATGTGTTCATCGATGAAGACACCATCAGTCACATCGAAAACACCATGCACAGCAAAGGCTTCTTAGACGGTGGACAGCTTGCCGACTCGTTCCGTATTTTGCGCTCCAACAGTTTGGTGTGGCATTATTTTGTCCACAATTATTTATATGGCGAAGACTTGCCTGCCTTTGACGTGCTGTTTTGGAACATGGACAACACCCGCTTGCCTGAAGCGATGCACGCTTTCTACTTGCGCGAGTTCTATTTAAAGAACAAATTCATGCAGTCCAACGGCGTGACTTTGGGCGGCAGACCGATTGATATCCGCAAAATTCAACAACCTCTATATGCAGTGGCGGCAGAACAAGACCATATCGCCCCTTGGAAAGAAACTTTCAAAATCTGCGGCTTAGTCAATGCGCCGATTCGCTATGTCTTAGCCACTTCAGGGCATATTTTGGGCATTATTTCTCCCCCCGTGAATCCACCAAAACGTCGTTATTGGGTGAATGAAGCGCAAGGCGCAACCGATGCCGAAGCATGGCGCAATCAAACCCCAAAAGTGCAGGGTTCATGGTGGGCAGATTGGGATAAATGGCTGCAAACCCATTGCGGCGAATTACAAACGCCGCCCAGCCTTGGCAATGCGCAATATAAAGCGTTATGCGATGCCCCTGGAACTTATGTTTTAGAAAAATAGGCATGTCGTTTGCTGCACTGTTGTCAGCGCAATGTCCTAAGGGGTTATGTTTTTGGAGCTTGGAGTCGTGCTGCTTTCCTGAAAACGCTTAAACTCATTGATAATAAAAGCCTATTTTTATCAAATGTTTTAAATGCGTTTTCAGGAAAAAAACAGTTAAAATTTCCTCTGAATTTCATAACTCCCGCGTCCTTAAGTTTTGTGAAGTCATCGCGGATTTTCTAAAAAGCTGATTTTGAATCAGTATCTGCGGTTTAGACAACTTCATGCTCACATCGAACTCACATTTAAGATAAGTAGAAGGAGATTATGATGTTGAATTTACACACCCTAACTCGAATAACAAAAATTTGTGGATTATTGAGTTTGTTAACAGGCTGTTACAACTCCATGTACGGCATCCCGCAGCAGGAATGGGTGCGCTTAAACGAGCAGCAAAAAAAAGCGGTGATGGATGATTATTATGCCCAACAACGTACGCAACAGTACAATGCGCCCTCTAATAATTATTATCCTGCGCCCACTTACAGAGCACCGAATAACAATTACTACAACTCCTATCCTACTTACACGCCCCCGAGTCGTCCGCGTTATTCAGAACAACGTCGATATGAATCAGAACCCCGTCGACATGAAATAGAACAACGTTCCTCAGACATTCGGACGCGTGAAGAATTTGCCCGTCGGGCGCGTGAAAACTCGAATTACAGAGGCTCTGAAGAAGCACGCCGTCATGAACGTAATGAACATAGGTCTGATACGCCGATTCATATTAATCCCCGTACTACACCGCCCTATCACAACAATCGTTCAGATGATGCACCGCGTTTACCCCAGCATAATAATACCGCACCCGCAAAGCCGATACAGCTGCCCCGACCTGCGACCGATTTTGCCGATCCTTGCCGTGGGGATTGTAAAAATCTTACACGCTAACTTTTGCAAAATCGCTTAATTATTTTTGGAGAGAGCGTTATGAAATTAGTACACGCAATCCTACTTTGTGTGATTCCTTTACTACTTGAAGGTTGTGCACCACCGCCTGTCAGGTCTGTTCATGAAAGCTATAGCACGCCCGCATCTGTTTATTATTCAACACCCGCCCCCGTGGTGGTGACACCTGCGCCTGTTTATGTCGCACCACGTCGCCACCATCACCACCATGTCACCCCACATCGAGTTATCCATCGTCCAGTGGTCGTGCATCGTCGTGTGGTGCATCGTAAACACAAAAGACACTAAACAATTTAAGGATTAACTTTCCAAGGAAGGAACGCTATGAAATTGCAACGTGAAATTAAAACTATTTTATACCTGTGTGCAATTCCTCTGCTCTTAGAAGGATGTGCCTATCCCTTCCGATCAGTGAATAGCAGAGAGCTTGATTATGCTCAGGAACGTGCTGCTTATGAAGAACCGCATCGCCTCATCACCGAAAGAGTCGACCCTAGAATTGTAGGGAAACACACCGCCTTCCCAAGCCAAGCGTCTGAAGCCCCGCTTGAACAAAATACTGTGCAAAGGCGAGCTGTAGAAAGCCCACCCATCATCCGAGGTACGCCTCTAATGCAAGGCCCAGTTCCTGTGCAAACTGTGCGCCCTGCCCCCGCAAATACTCAACCTCGCTTGCCCGTAGTCGCCCCAAAACGGGAAGCGGTGCGTAACAACCGCGCCGCAGACAGTGTTACCCGAGAAGAACCCACTTACTCTGCGCCTTCCAGCTCATCATCAAGCTCCGTCTCCGATGAACTTGAGGCAATACGTGCTGCCCAAAAAGCCCGTGAAGCCGAACATGAATTGCAACAACGGCGGGCGCGAGAACTGCACGAAGAGCGCGAACGATACTACCAATCTGAACGTGTCTCCCGTGAACTTCGAGAAGTGGAAGAAAAGAAAGCACGCGAGCGAGAACATGAAGCACGACTTAAAGCGGAGATGGACAGATCCGCTGCTGAACACTCGCGTCAAATGAAGATGGATGCAGAACGTCAAAAAGCCTTGGAATATGAACAACAACAACGTGCCATTGCTGAGCGTGCGGCTAATGCTGCCAAACTGCGGGAAGCGGAAGAACGTCGGCGTGCTGAGGCAGAACGTGCGGCGCGTGAGCAGGAAAATTCGACACGGGAAACCCGTGAACGAGAAAATGCAGCCCATGCTCGAGAAGCGGAAAATCGCGCTCGTGCCGAGGCAGAGCGAATTGCCCGAGAACGCGACAATGCTGAACGCGCCGCCCGCGAGCGTGAAAATGCGACTCGTGCTCGCGAAGCGGAAAATCGCGCCCGTGCCGAGGCAGAGCGAATTGCCCATGAACGCGAAAATGCAGCGCGTGCCGCCAGAGAAGCCGAAAATCGGACACGAGCCGATGCTGAACGAGTTGCGCGTGAACGCGAAAATGCAGCGCGAGAAGCGGAAAAATCGCGGGCTGAAGCTGAACGTCGGGCAGCTGAAAATAAGGCACGAGAAGATATTTTAAGACGCGCTCAAGAAGCCCAAGCCAAAGCCCATGAAGAAGCTGAACGTAAGGCAAATGAAGCACGGGCGCGGGTGAATGAAGAAATCGCCAAACGGGCGCGTGAAGAAGAAGCGCGACGGGCGCAAGAGGCAGAAATAAGAGCGCGGGCAGAACGGGCACTTGAAGAAGCCAAGGCGAAACGCTAGCTATTTAGGGGAATTGCGCTAGAATTGCATCGGTCAATGAGAGGACAATTTATGAATCTTACCCAACAATTTATTCGTGCCGTTCAAGTTTGTGCTCTGCCTGTGCTGCTTTACGGATGCAGTTCTGCGCAACCTGTAGAAGAAAATCCTGTGGTGACTAAACAAACGCAGGATATGGAAGCCTATTATGCGCAGCAACGGGCTTATTACGAGCAACAACGTTTAAACATGGCGAAACAGCCACCTGCCGACATGAGTGGCTTCCCGCAAAAAACGCTCACCAGCTATAGTGCAAAAAAAAAGTCAAAATCATCGAAAAAACGCAAGAAGTCCCGCAAGAAGGCGAGACTGAGGAACAGTTGCGTAAAACGCATGATTTGCCCATGATAGCCAGTCCGTATGCAATTCCCAGTTCCAAAAAAGCTCTTGAAGTGACAGGCACGCCGTATTATGTCCCGACGGCATCGCCTAAAACTGCAAATGCAGGGGGGGCTGATAGCACATCGTCAAAGCGTGTCATGGGTGTTACACAGGAAGCACCTCAGAAAGTCGCAACGCCGCCCACGCCTGTGGTAAAACCTAAAGAATGGCCTGAAACGCAATACGGGACTTGGGACAGCGGTACAACGCAATCCAGCCATAGCAATGTCAGTCATTCCAGTTCTACAACAACCGTAATTTATGTTCCCACGACGGCAACAGCGACGGCAACAACGCCCGTCAAACCTTTCGGCGTGCCGCTCGACCCTGTAAAACCCGTCACCCCTCCTACATTTTCAGTCGGTATGAAAAACGACAAACACAAGTAATGCTTGTTTTGATGTGGTACAAAAAGCCCTGTCGTTTTGAACAATGACAGGGCTTTTTTTAGCCGTCTCATTCACATCATCAAGCCAACTCTGGGAGTTTAAAATATGGATTTAAAACTGCTGTTCAAAAGAATTTTAATCACAGCGGGCATCCTGTGGGGGATTTACATCATTCGCGATCCTTATCGCACAGGGCTGCCTTTTGGCACAACCGATTTAAGTTCCATTCAAGAAAAACTGGATAAACTACCTGAAGAAGATCGCACGCTGGTGGTTGAATATGTCACCCGCACCAATGGCGATGTGTTACCCGCTGCGATGGCTGACCCTGATGACCCCATCACCGCCCGCACTGTGCGTGAGGCGATTGCTTTGCAGAAAAATTTCCGCGTCAAACAAGATAAACTTGAAGCACAGGCACAAGAACGCGCCGCCATTCGCAATAAAGCCCTTGCTCCCTTACGCGCAGCTTTATCGGTGACACTGGAAAAACGCGAAATTTTGCCGCGTGAAGAATTGACCATAGACCCGAAATTTCTACAAGAAGTGCGCAACCGCGTGCCCAAACGTGCCATCGACAGCACGCCGATTTTGATTTCAAGCTACCGTTTAACCAATACTTCTGAAAACGTGATTGAAACCGTGAAACTGGGGGTCGATATTAAAAAACGTCCCGCGAAACCAAAACGCTTGATAGAATCCTTTGAGTTGAGTTTAGACCATTGTTATATCGACGGTTTCCCACAAAATACGCCCTTAGCACCGCAAGCCAGTGTCAGCGTGCGCTGCGGTAATACCAATAAACACGCGTCTTCCACAGACAAAGCGTATGTCGAAATGCCTGAAGAAGACTTGCTGCTGGAATACACCCCCAAATTAATTCGTTTTGCCGATGGTAAAAGTTTAGAATTCAAAGATTAAACTGCAATCACCTGCTAAAAACCGAGGACATGATGCCGCATTTATTCAACTTCGATTTTTCCTCGTTCCCCAACAGCGTTTCACTGCCATTAAGTTAAGCATAATTCAAGGGATAATAAGGCTTAAATCGCGGAGGAAAAGAAGCCCCTAAATCCCCTAAAGGGGACTTTAAAGACAAAATATTTATCAATCTTGATTCTGACAAACCGTGTAAGTTTAGCTTTTATTAAACAAGGTTAGGAGTTACGCAGTTGAATCGGTAACTGTTTGATTTTACTAGAAACACGATTGTGCAGCGTACAACACTAACTCATTGTAAATAAAAGAATTAGTGTTTCAACTGCGTAACGCCTACAATGTATTAAGCTTGCGCACTATTCCAGCACATATTCCACGGCTTTCTGCGTCAACTTATCACATTGCCCTTTTTTGAAATTGCTCACGCCACAAAAATACACCTGTATTCCGATCGCTAAATCCCCATCGCCATATTGATCCCGATAAGCATGCACCAATTGTTCAGGACAGGTTTCTTGCTTAAATTTGTAACGGTCACAATCTCGCTTAATCGCTTGATTATTTGGAATTTTATGCAAGCGACGTACTTGATCTGGGCTGAGGCTTGCGACTTTTTCCTCCGCCGTGGTGGGGGTTGATTTACTACAACGGTTAATGCCGAAAATCGCCACCCCCAATAACAAAGCAATTCCAAGCCAACGTACATAAGGATATTGATTTGAAGGATTTTTTTCAGCATAAGCTTCAATCAAATGGCTGACATTCGACCAATCATAATGCTCGATCGAGCAACCTTTGGGCGGTGAAAACTTATCCGCATTTTGAATAAAGCCATTCAAGGCAATGATAATGAAGTGTTGGCACTGATAAATTTTTGTGCAACCGTCTTCGCCTGAAAAATGGTCACCAAAAAATTTGATATAGGTGGTGCGCAGCGTATCTTTAGACACAGGGCTTTTATAATTTTTGACCTGAATCACCGCTTCCGCTTTGAGCTGAGAACGCCCTTTATAGAGCACAATATCTGCACCCTTGTCATTTTTTCCGCCCCCAACCACTGCGGTATAGCCCAAACCTTCGTACAAACCCGCAATAAAATATTCAAACACATCGCCTTTGTACTTGGTGGTTCTGTTCACCATGGGCGTGCTCAAAATTTTATAGATTTTATCGGGTTGATTTTTAGAAGCCAAACGGAGTAATTGTTTCGCTTGTTGGATCGCCGCTGTGCTCATGAATACGTTTTTAGACCTGTCAAAATTACGTGAATACTTAAAATACAAAGATTATAGAACCCATTTAGAGTCTTTAAAAAGAAGCGATTCGTTTAGAATAAATCTTTTTTAAAAATAAACTGAGAGGGCATGATCAAGGGCATGATTAAAATTGTCAAATTGCTTCCCAATTTGAAGGACTGGATTTAAGACCTTCTCGGTTTTAAAAACCTAAAAGGTCTCATGCACAATTTAAGCCGCATGATTTTTCATGTAATACTTAACTTAATGACTGTGAGGCAGGAGCATGGGAACGAGATAACTGCAGGAGTTACGCAGTTGGAATCGTAATTTCATGAGTTCGTAGGGTGTCTAGGGCGTAGCCGCCATGCACCTGTGCGGACAAATTTTGTGGCAAGAAATGGATGTTTAGTGATTTTTTGGGTTGTTAAAGGTGTATGACGCTTACGCTTATACACCCTACGCATACAGAATTTTTAGGTAAAAATAAATTTTACGTGCAATAATTTACCCCATCAATCACAGGAGGTTAAATCATGGGTATTCTGTCTATTCTGGGTGCACTTAAA
>JBDKHS010000076.1:0-6096 GCA_039797505.1 Pseudomonadota bacterium
AATTTAGGAGTTACGCAGTTGAATCGGTAACTGTTTGATTTTACTGGAAACATGATTGTGCGGCGCACAATAATAACTCATTGTAAATAAAAGAATTAATGTTTCAACTGCGTAACTCCTAAATCTATCAGATTATTTTCCCGAACGGCAACGCCTCGCCCGCCAATTCATTGCGTATTTTAAAGGGGTTGTGGAATTGCCGCGTGCCTGAACCGCAATTCACATAATTAACACAATTGCCATAATTAAACCCTAAAAAATTTTCTAATAAATTAAATTATATCTTATTGTATTTTCAATATTTATTGTTTTTCACTCCCTTTTTCAAAGGGGGTGGCTAAAGCCGCATCTAGCCTTGCTCTACGCTTAACTTAATCACTTTGAAGTGACACTTGGGAACGAGATCACATTGATTTATTAAAAAATAAATAATATTATTAAAGTGTTATAAAATGAACCTAAGAAATTGAAATGACTCATCTGCATGAACTTTATCAGAAAAACTACACTGAATGGGCTGAAAAAACAGCAGACTTGTTAAAGAGGGGGCAGTTTTCTGAGTTAGATATTGAACATTTACTAGAAGAATTGGCAAGTATGGGCGCAAGTGAACAGAATGAATTAGAAAGCCCTTTAACGATATTAATTGCCCATTTGCTCAAATGGCAGTTTCAATATCAGCAATTATCTGACAAGTGGAAAGAATTTTTTTCTCGTTCCCAAATGTCATTTGGGAACGCCGTCGAGACGCACCGCGCCTCGGGGTATCGAGGGCGTGGCATTCTATCCATTCGCTATTGAAAACACATAGGATGTGCCGACGACAGGAAGCACATTAATCGGGGTTCATAGTTCGCTCATCAGCACATCCTATTAGCACTATTGGTACGATAGAACCGATTTGAAATCACCCCTATTTTGAAGTTAAGCTTCAAACTGAATAGTTGATGTTGTCAACAGAGCTGGTTGTAGGTGCGAATTTATTCGCATGCGTTTTTAATTCAAGCGCGTTGTGCGACTAAATTCGCACCTACAACCAGCTCAATCTCGTAAACTTAGCTTAAAATGTAAGATTCCAAATCGCTTCTATAGAACTCCTAAACAATCAAAAAGTCACCTTTTTCCGACAAGCCCATAACGCCAAGTAACCAAACACAAAAATCCCCACATAATCACAGCTTAAATCCCCTAAATCAAAAGTACGGGTTTTAATAAAATACTGTGAAAACTCTTCTAGCGTCATAATCGTCGCCACAATGACACTGCCTTTTAGCAGGGCAAATTTGCCCACCTGCCAACACGCACAGTCCCACCACAGATTTGCCAACGCGGCAAGAAAGCCGACAAGGAAAAAATGTCCTACTTTATCCCCAAAAGGAATCAGATACACCCAGCGTAATAAATATTGGTAATCGCCCTGATCCACCAACACAATCACGCCAATAATCAGCGCAACATACATCAAAATCAACACTCTAAGCCGCGTCATGTTTATTTCTGACGTTCATAATCGCAATTGACGGCATCATTCAAAGAAAGATCATTCACACGTTCTTGCGCCAACACCAAGGCAGCCGAGTCTAATTCGCCTTGTCCTGCGCCCACCAACACATTTAAATATTGGCTTGCCAACGCCGTGCCCTGCATCGATAAACCCAATTCTTGAATAGTTTGCATCGCGATACGCATATCTTTTTGATGCAATTTGAGTTTAAAACCGGGTTCAAAGGCATGGTCTAACATGCGTTGCCCGTGCAAGTCCAAAATACGGCTGTTGGCAAATCCTCCAAGCAAGGCTTGGCGCACGTTGGCGGGGTCTACGCCTGCGGCTTTGGCGAGTAATAAAGCTTCACCCACGGCAACAATGGTTTGGGTAATTAACACTTGGTTGCAAGTTTTGGCAATTTGTCCCGCACCGTTGTCGCCAATGTGCACAATATTTTTGCCCATCGCTTCAAACAAGGGTAAGGCGCGTTGAAATTGTTCGACTTTTCCCCCAACCATAATCGACAAAGTGCCAGCAATTGCGCCCTTGTCGCCGCCAGAAACAGGTGCGTCGAGCATTTCGATATTTTTAGCCGCTAAACTTTGGGCAATAGTGCGGGTGGTGAGCGCGGAAATGCTGCTCATATCAATCACTAAACTGCCCGCTTTCGCGCCGTGAATGACCCCATTTTCCCCTAAAATCACTTGTTCGACATCGGGCGTGTCAGAAACGATGGTGAAAATAATATCGCTACGCTCAGCAACTGTGCGCGGAGAATCACAGGCAATTGCGCCAACTTCGACCAAAGGCTGCATCATTTCAGCACGGCGGGCGTGCACATTCAGCGTATAACCCGCACGGCATAAATTCAACGCCATCGGCTTGCCCATAATGCCTAAACCAATAAATCCAATGTGTAAGCTCATTTAAAATTCCTTAATTTTAGGAACACTTGAAGTGCTTTTGAAAGAGTGTTTCATGGGGGAGAAATTAAAATAATGAAAGGGCTAAATAACCTGAGCCTCGTAGGTTGGGCTGCCAACGGCAACCCAACTCCTTTATTTTCGTTGGGTTAGCTTGGGCTAACCCAACCTACAAATATTTCTTATCCCGAACTCAGGTTACTTACGCTTCCACTTGCCATTCGTTTCTTGATACCACCAGCCTGCTTGGGCGCGCTGAATCCAACGCACCGCAAAAATTTGGCGAATATTATCTTCCCATTCAGGCTGACCATTGGCATTGGCAATTTCTTGATAAAGTTCCGTGCGATCAGCATTTTCTTCTGCAATCAAACGTTGCGCCTCGCTACGAGATTTCAGTGCAATCATGCTGGCATCATGAATACCGATTAAACCATTGGCGGTAAAACCGATGCCGCCGCTGCGATAAAAAGGCTCTAACAATTTATGGCGGGCTGCCATGCTGGCTTGTAAGCTGCTCACGGCAGGCGTTGACACATTGATGTCTAATTCATTGGCAGAAACGGCAGGAATCAAGCTTAACAAGGCATTGCCAAACCAAAAACGGGCATCACTTTGCTTATCCGTTTTTGCCGATTCAGGTTTAACAGGCTTGCTGTCTTTGGCGGGTTCAATTTTTTCTGATTTATTTTCAGATTTTACGGGAGCAGGAGATTTGTCGCCGATGCTTTCTTTGCCCCAAACTTCATCGATGATTCTATCGGCGGCTTTCTCGGCGGCGGCGGCGGGAAAGTACACATTAATCGTGACACAGGCAGAAAGTATCAAGCTGCTCAGCACGATAAACAGTGGAAGACGTAAGAATTTTGTCATGAAAATTTCCTTTGATGATAAGGGAGAGAGAATAAACGCAAGATTAGCGAGATTATGCAGAATCCACAAGCGACAGCGTTGGGACGTATTACATTTAGATAAATCGACGGTTTGAATGGCATCGACAAGACGATAGAACCTATTTAGGCTCTTATTGTAGGTGCGAATTTATTCGCATGAGTTTTTAGTTCGAGAGCCTTGTGCGAATAAATTCACACCTAGGATTAGCTCTTTTCCCAAAATGCGGTTTGGGATGCAATGATGCGGTTTATTGTAAAATGCGTTTTTGTTCTAGGGCATTTTCAAGGGCTTGTTTAAGCCGTTTGATAGCAACCTCTAAAGCATCAAATTCATGAAAAGATTGTTGAGAGAGTTCCCCCGCGCGCGCAATGTTTTCAAATTTGGCACACCAACTCACCACTTCATGCGCCCGCAACGTGGCAGATGCACCTTTCAAGCGGTGGGCGGCAAGATATAAAGCTTCAGTATCTTGTTTCACAATCGCTTCTTTAATTGAGCCTAAATAATCAGGCAATTGTGGCAAAAACATGCCTAATAATTTTTCAAGCGGAATGGGACAACTGCGCAAATCAAATAAGGGAACATCATTATTGCTAAGGTTTGGCGCAGGTATCGCTGTTTGTCTCAGTATATGCCGTGCTGTCTCGTGGGTTTCATGCGGCATTTTCGATAACCAACGTTGCAGGACGCGTTGTAAAGATTCATGCGTAAACGGCTTGCTGACATAGTCATCCATTCCCGCCAATAAACAGCGTTCCCTATCGCCCTGCATGGCATTGGCAGTCAATGCCACAATGGTGATATGCGGTTTTGCCGATTGGGTGGCTTCAATTTTACGAATTTGTTGCGTGGCGGTGAAACCATCCATTTCAGGCATGTGACAATCCATAAAAATCAGGTCATATTGTCGTTCATGATAAGCACGCAACGCCGCACTTCCATTGGGCACAATATGGATTTCACAGCCCAGTTGCTCCAACATATCGCGGGCAACTTCTTGATTAATTAAATTATCTTCTGCCAACAAAATTTTCCAACGAGCGATATTTTTGACTGCTGCCAAAGCTTGGGAAGTTTGTGCACTGTTTTCCACGGGATTATGCTTGATCGCAATCAACAAGGCTTGTAACAAGGCATGCTCACAAATGGGTTTGTGCAAGGTCATGTTTAATAGATGATCGTCACTTTTTTCCAAGGGATAACTTAACGATGCCATCATGATCAGTGGTAAATCTTTATGCAGCGGGTTGGATTTGATAATTTGCGCAAAGGTAATCCCGTCCACTTGGGGCAGGGTGTAGTCGATTAATATCACGTCAAACGGCTTGCCCAGCACGTCACTTTGATTGATATGGCTTAAAGCCTCAATGGCATCACTCACAATGACAGTGTGTATTTTCCAATGATTCAATTGTTCTTCTAAAACCAAGGCTTGCGTCTTATTATCTTCTAAAATCAGTATATTTAAATTTTCTAACAGCGCGATATACTTATGTTCGTGTAGGGTCGTGGATTTCTGAATGGGGAGGTTAAACCACAACGTTGTCCCTTTTCCTGCTTGACTGGTCAAACCAATTTCGCCCCCCATCAATTGCACCAAACGCCGCGAAATCGCCAAGCCCAAACCCGTGCCCCCATAATGGCGCGTGGTCGAACTGTCGGCCTGGGTAAAGGGTTTAAATAAGCGTTCACCGATTTGGCTATCAATGCCTATGCCTGTATCACGCACTTCAAAATGCAGAATGACATTGTCCTGCGTTTCTTCTAATAAACTGACGTGAACACTGACTTCCCCTTGTTCAGTAAATTTAATCGCATTGCCCAATAAATTATTCAGCACTTGGCGCAAACGGCTGGGATCGCCCAGCAAATACCTGTCTAACTTAATCGGATATTGACACACCACTTCCAGATGTTTACGTTGGGCGGCGGTGGCAAATAAACTCACCACTTCTTCAAGTAGAAGATGCAGATTGAATTCAATCTGTTCTAAAGACAACTTGCCTGCTTCAATCTTTGAAAAGTCTAAAATATCATTGATCACATGTAACAAGCCCTCGCCAGAATTGCGAATCATATCCACATAGTGCTGTTGTTGGCTATTCATCGGGGTGCGCAATAGCAAATCAGTGACCCCGATAATTCCATTCATGGGCGTGCGAATTTCATGACTCATCGCTGCCAAAAACTCGCTTTTGGAACGGCTCGCCCCTTCAGCCAGTTCTTTGGCGCGGCGTAATTCCTCTTCATAACGACGGCGTTCAGTAATGTCCATCGCCACCGCAATCGTGCCCGCCAAGCGATTTTTCTTGTCGCGTAAGGGGGAATATTGAATCTCTAAAACACTTTTTTCATAGTGTTGTGCATTGATTTTACGGTTTGGTAATTGGGTAATGCTGCTGAAACTTTCGCCACGCAGAGCGCGTTGTAAATCACCCAAGAAGGGCAGTTGATCTTTATAATATTCAAATGCCGACTCTCCGAGCAATTCATCTTGCTCCAAACTCAACAAGCCTAAACCTTTGCCCCGCAATAAGGTGAAACAGCCTTGTCGATCCAGCGCGAATAAAATCATCGGCACATGACTGATCAGCATTTGTAAACGTTGCTCACCTTGGCGCACCATATCCTCGGCCTGTTTGCGCTCAGTGATGTCTATATCCGTTCCCAAAATGCGGTAGGCTTTACCATAGGCATCACGCATAATAATGCTATTGATCAGCATCCAGCGGATACTGCCATCTTTATGCAATTTACGGTGTTCACTGCTGAAATGGGTGGTTACACCTTGAA
>JBDKHS010000077.1:0-9671 GCA_039797505.1 Pseudomonadota bacterium
TCTTCATCATCATCCGCCAAAACGCTTTCAGACAAAGCTAAATCGTCTGCAATCTTTGGAGCTTCTGACACAGAATCAAAGGCTTGTTCATCTAATAATTGTTCTAGTTCATGGTCTGGCAAACTGGGTAATTGCACCGCCATTGCCACAGGTGTTTCTATTTCTACGACTTCGCCCAGCTTGTTTTCAGCAGAATGGAGTTCAGGCAGAAAAGTGACTGCTTCGGTAAATTCGTCAAAAGATTGTTCGTCTAAAACTTGTTCTGCTTCAGATAATTGCGGTAAATCAGCATTAAAATCTTCATCATCTAATAAGATAAGTTCGTCTGTAAGTAAGACCGTGTTTTCAGTCTCAACGGTCTCAGCTTCGATATTTTCAGATGCAATAGGGAATTCATCAGTGTTTTGAAAGTCTTGTGCTAACAAAGAAGATAATTGATCCCATTGCGGTTCATTGGCAGATTTTTTTAAATGTCCGTTATGTAATTCGGTAATCAGTTGTAAATGATTAATTAATTTATCGCGCGAATAGCTGTCATTCGGCAACTGTAAATAACGTGCTACCAAACGCGGAAAACGTTCAATTTCGCTACACACAGCATTACGGTGCGCGCTGTCTTGTCCGTGTAAAGCTTGTAAATATTGTTGGGTTAAATCACAAACCGCCTGCAAGCCGACCAAGTGCATTTTTTCAGCAATCGTGAGAATGCCTTGCACATAATCACTGCACTGAGCAATGGCTTGAGAAACTGCGCTTTCTGAGGCGTTGTCATCTGCAAAGACTGCTAGTGCTTCATACAAGGTATAAGCATCGTTGGCAACTTTTGTGTGTAAATCTTCTAAAAGTTCAGCACTGAGCATTTTGACTATCCACGCAGGTGAAGGGGACTATCCTACGCACCCGAAGAAAGTGCGTAGGACGTATAAAAATTAAGCGGTTGGCAACTTGAACACACGAATCGATTCAATCAACTGCTTGGAGTAATCTACCAAGCGGTCGGTTTGCACGGTTTGTTCTTCAAGTTGTTTTGCAGTTTCATGGGTACTCATTTGAATGGTCTGTGCTCGTTCACGCAATTCGTTAGAAATCGTTGCCTGTTGACGAGAAGCCATTGCAATTTGTTCAACCACTTGCACCAAGTTGGCGGTGGTATTTTGAGTTTCCTTCATCTGCTCACCCGCACGTTCTGCGAGGCGAGACCCTTCAACCACCTGACTAATGGTTTTATCCATCGTCGCAATCGTGTCGTTGGTTTCCACCTGAATGTTTTTCACCAACGCCGAGATTTGAGAGGTTGCATTCCGAGAACTTTCTGCGAGCCGTTGCACTTCGTCTGCCACCACCGAGAACCCGCGCCCTGCTTCCCCTGCTGCGGCTGCTTGCATCGATGCGTTCAATGCGAGCACGTGGGTACGTTCTGCGATGTTGTTAATGATGTCAACGATAGAGCTAATTTCTTGGGAGCGTTCACCGAGTCGCTTAATCCGCTTTTCTGTTTCGTGAATGGTTTCCCGAATTTCACCCATCCCGTCCACAGTGCTGGTTACCGTACCCAAGGCTGTCTGGGTAGAGCGCATAGCCTGTGCTGCGATTTCGTTACAAGATTGTGCCACTTCTGCAATCTTATTCATTGCTTCCGCTGCGGCAGAGAGTTCCGCCATGGTGGTATCCACCACGTCGCGTTCTGCTTCCGCCATCTTAGAAACGTTGTCACCTTGGACTTTAACTTGTAAAGAAGCCGATTCCACGTCGTCTGAAATTCGACGCACGTCTAACAACACCTTAGAAGTTTCCGTCGCCATCTGGTTAATTGCGTCAGCGAGCGGGCCGGTCACGTCTTCGGTCACAGGCACTTGAACTGTCAAATCCCGTTGTGATAATTGGAAGGACGCTTTCAACAATTCAATAATTGAGTTGTTGAGCATTTCGTTTTCTTTTTCCGCTTTCGCCAAAGCTGAAAGCCGCGCATCAAGTAAACTGTTAAACGCATTCGAGAGTGTTTCTAATTCGTCGCCTGTCTTAACATCAGCACGTGCGGTGAAGTCGCCGCCTGCGACCTTGCTCACGATGGCTTCTAAGTGGTTAATCGGTGATGCGATACGTCCGAAGAATAAGAACCCTAACAGCCCCCCCCCAAACAACACACCGAGTGCGATGGGCACTGAGCCTTTGGTGATTTCTGAGGTCAACTGATTCAAACGTTCCAAAGATTCTGCTTCTTGTAAGTTTGAGAAGATTGCCCACGCAAGTCCCGGCACATTAATTGGCGCATACGCCGAAAGCACGAATTCACCCCGGTAGTCTTCAAACAAGTCGAAGCCTGTCACCCCAGAGAACGCGGCGCGTGTCCCCGGATTGTCCACTTTTTGGAGACCTACGCTGGTGTCTTTTAATTCGACGTTAGAAATTACATCGGTGGGCAAACCTGCTTTTTCTACCGCTGCCAGATAACCTTCTTTGTCTTCCACCAACATCCGACTGTCGTTCCGCATCGTGCCGTCGGCTGCCACAATGTAGTTTTCGCCCGTGCGCCCTGATTCGTCAATTCGCCATGAACGATCATAAGTCATGATGTCGTTAATACTGTCAATTGGGAGCTGAAAAATCAGCACCCCAATGCGCTGATTCCCATTGAATATGGGCGCACCTACGAAGGCCACCTGACTGTCATATGAAGGCAGGTAAGGGGCGAAGTCGACCAAGGTAATTTGATTATGATTAAGCGTGTTGGCACGTTCAAACACATGTCCTAATCCTGTTTTGGCAAATGCACCATCAACCAGTGATGTCCCAAAATCGACCTGCTTTGCCACAGAATAAACGATGCGTCCTGTATCAGCATCCACGAGCACAATGTCTTCAAAACTGTAACGCCGCGAGAAGTCACTGGTATAGGGATGGAAGCCTCGGTGAATTTTGGTATAGCTAGAGCCATCTTTTGCGGCAAAGAACTCTTCTTTAGTCCCCAGCGGATTCGGATTTGCGGCAATGTAATGATATTGTAGGGCAAGCGCGTTTTCATCGAGCTGCCCTAAAATCGAGTTCATATCTACGGTCGCGTTAACGTTTAACGTGCCATATTCTTCCAAAAAGTCAGTATTGTAATATTTGTTTAAAGCTTCACGATACTTATCAAAAGGCAAGCTTTGTGTCGCGGAAGGAGGACCTTCTTCCCCCCCTGAACTGCCTGCTTCATATTGAAACTTGGGAAAGGATTCTTTAAACCCTTGCATCGCTTCAATGGTCATTTTTGATTCAGCAAAAGTCTGAATCTGATTGATAACTAAGGTAAAATAGCCTTCGATTTGTGATTTTTTACTGTCACGAATTGAGGTAATATGGCTTTGCGCACTTTCAGTCAGTGCCTGTTGCCCTAATGTCCCTGCAATTCGACTGGTGAAGAATGCAGTAATGAGCACGGGAATCACGGCGAGGAATGCCGATCCCAGAAACATTTTCTGCTTAAGTTTCATCTTATTGGTCTCCGTTAAAGTGCGATATTCCTTGCGGGCACGCGCTCATGCTCAATTAGGTCGCAATGCGGTTTGCTAAAGATTCAAAAAATCCAAAATGATCAAAGTTAAACCAGACCTCACCATTTTTTTCATAACCGACTGTTGCATAAGGCTGAAGCGCATCAGGCAAAGGCGGCAAGGATTCTAGTTTATCTGCGGTCGTTAGGGTAATATGAATTGGCAAATCGTCAATCATGATTGCCCCTGCAGTTTCCCCTTGTCCTAAAATCAGTAACATGGGTTTAGATTTTCGATCCGTTTCCCTTGCCAAACCCAGTAAGGTATTCAGATCAAAGACGGGGACTAAGTTGCCACGTAGGTTGATAATTCCCAGCAACCACTGGGCTGTATTGGGAATTGGACAAATTGACAAGACTTCTGTCAATTCGCTGGTTTCATGTTGGGCAATGAGCAATCCAATATTGCCCACATGAAAGCCGAGACGACGGGTACTTTCTGCTTGGAGTAAAGCTTTGTAGGCAGCTTCGTCCATCTGTTGTCGAAACAGTGGACGGTTCAATGCCTCACTAGGGGTCAGCCAAGGAAGTTTCATAATCCGTTATTGCGCTTCAAGGTCCAAAGGAGGAGCTACGAAGTTTTGTAGCGGTTGGGCGTTGTAGTGCAGCAAGGCAGGAGTCCGTCCGGGATATGAAACCCAACCTGTAAACGCTTCACTGCCTGTGAGATTATGACGTTCAATAAAATAACGGATGTAACGCATACTTTTACGCATCGCACGATCTCGGATGGCAGATAAGGCTTTAGTCGGGGTGTCATTGAGCGTCACCATCGTTAATTGACGGTCATAATCTTCCCGTGAAAGATTGGCAAGCCCTGCCATCTTATCCAAAGTAGGCCCACGTCTATTCCCTTGTAAACGTTCCATCACCGAGAACCATGTCGCTAACAATGCTTTGGCAAAACCAGGATGGTCTTGTAGGGTTTCACGACGCACCACAATCAAGTCGCTTATTTCTTTGGGTACTTCGCGGCTATCAAATAAAACTTTTGCTTTTTGCTCGCGCACTAATTTATCGACATTGGGATTGCCTGCGGCAACGCCATAGACTTGTCCATTACCAAAAGCACTGGGCATATCGGTTTCACTGACACTGGCGAGATTGACTTCATCAAAGCCGATTTGATTACGCATCAAATAACGGTCTAGTAAATAATGACGGGAGGAAAATTGTACAGCGGCTAAGGATTTTCCGTGAATATCACTGCTGGCATCAGCAGGTAATAATACGGCATCGCTGCCATTGCTATAACCTGTGATCATAATCACATCACTTTCAATGTCGTGTTTAACCAATTGCGCAATTGCATCAATGTTAGTGACAGCAACTGCATCGACTTCTCCGTCGATGTATTTTTTAATAGTGTCTTGATAACTGTCGGTGACGAATTTAATATCAACTTTGTATTCTTGAGCAAATTGTTGATAAGTTCCTTCTTCATTGGCTAAGAACCACGGCATCCCTTGTGCGTAACTGCCACCCACTGCAAAACTGACTTGAGCGATTTCACCTGTGGCTTTAGCTTTTTTAGGTTTCTCGGCTTTATCTGCCTTGCTATCACCTTTTTCCGTTTTGTCTCCTTTTTTCCCTGCCTTATCAGCTTTATGCGTTTCGGACGTATCAGCGGCGGTTGTCGTTGATGAAGATTTCCACCAGTCAGCGAGATTATTAATATAATTACACGCGGTCAGAGAAAAAATCATACCTAACGTGATGAAAACACGCGAGACTGCAGTGCTAATTGACATGTCAACCTTTCCCCATTTGCAGTGAATCTACTGATTTCTAATTAGACTTGATCGTGAGTAGAAAATCAGTTTGCGAATCCAGTCTTATCATTAAAATTTAAGTTATGTTGTGGCTTCATTAAGCAGCTTGCACACGAACGCCACGTTGAGTAGGATAAGAATAATAAAAAATTTAACAAATAACAAGTTACAGTAATCTCTTAATATCTCACCTTAACTGTTAAACGAGCTATGTTTTGACCAAAGCTTGATGGCTCATCCTCCTCTAATTGCCTCAGGCTAAATACGCTATCGTGGGGAATACACTGGGAAAAGTGGCGGCAAACTTCCTGCCAAAAGAAGAGAAACAGGCATAGCGATGCTATGCCTGTTAAAGGTTATTTTTTGAAGCTATTGATTTGCTCAATGATTTGGTCGGGTGTGTAAGGTTTTTGTACTAAGGCCTTACCCCCTTGCATTTCAGCCCACATACGGTCGGCTTTTTGTCCCTTACTGGTGACAAACACGATAGGAATATTTTTCGTGGCTTCATTATGGGTGATTTCGCGGCAAGCTTGATAACCGTCCATTTGATTCATCACCACGTCCATGAAGATCAAATCTGGTTTTTCGGATGCAGCCTTTTCAATTGCTTCTTGTCCAGAAGCTGCTGCAATCACTTCATACCCCGCATCCTTGACGATATTTTGGATATTCATGCGATCCACTGTTGAATCGTCAACGACAAGAATTTTGTTAATAACAGGCATTACGTTCTCCTCGTCTTTTTGTTGAAATCTCTACGTATCCCTGAAGTTATCATACCACTTTTACAAAGTGCACAGGGAATCACTTTAAATCTACCAGATGCTTTGGGAAAAGCACCATTTTCAAGTGGGATTAAGCTTTTTGGTTAAAATCGGGTAAAAACTGCTTAATCACTTCCTTGAGTTTTTCTTGTTCTACGGGCTTGGTCAAATACACACTTGCCCCCGCCATCGTTCCTCTCAGTTTGTCAAAACGTGAACCTTTCCCTGTCAACATGACCACGGGGGTATTTTTTGACATTTTCTCAGATTTAATCACTTTACAAACTTTGTAACCATCAATTCCCGGCAACATCAAATCTAAGAAAATGATGTCATACACCGTCTTTTTGATAAACTCGAGGGCTTCTTCACCTGTTTCTGCAAAATCCATGTCCATCCCATATAAACCTAACTGGATTTCCATCGACTTACGCACAGGCAAACTGTCATCCACCACCAAGGCTTTAACCCCGCTGCGGGTGGCATCGCGTGCACCCCGAGCGGCATCGAGTAAAGCGGCATGAGCGGCTTCATCTAAAATTTCCTCGCCCCCCACCACCAATTCAGGTACATATTTATGTACTTCAATGGTGACTTTATCGAGGGTTTCTAATACCCGTTTCAGGGTCAAAGGACGACGTAACATCACATCACTAGCAGGTTCAGTGCCCGTTGCGGGTGCTTTGGTCACTTTGACTGTGGGAATTTGGCTGTGGTGTACGCTAAAACTACGCCATTCGTCCATTGCCCGAGGATCATCGATGTCAACAAGGACAATCTCGGCTTGCGCACGCTCGGTGGCTGCAACCATATGATACTGACGACTACGGGTTGCTGCCAGTTTAAAAATACTTCCCAGCGTATTTTGTTCATTCGGGGCTAAACCGAATACCCCCACTTTAAAAACTTTATCCATCGCTACAGTTTCCTGTGTTGCCTATTTTCGGTTATGAGCGGGAAGATTCCCATCGCTTACTAGCCACTATTTGCCTTGCTCTGCCAGTAAACACTGGTGTTTACATCATACAACAGCACAGTTCAAAATTCACATCTTGTTCTGTTTGCAAAGGGCGTTCCCGCATATCCGCTTGTTCAAAAAAACGTATACTGAAGCGTTGTTTCCCGCCACTGATTTCAGGATAGCAGCTGTGTTCCAACGGCAAACGAATACGAATTAGTTGATAATCAATATTCATATCTAATTTTGATTGAAAAAAGCCCTTGCTCGCAGTTTCTTGCGAACTTTGGAGATTATTACGAATCATATATAAATTTAAATCAATTGCCTCACGAATAATATCCAGCGGTGATAACCACGCATTCAAATCGTCGAGACGTTGTTTAGGACTGCGCTGTAACCAATGATAAAAATTGGGTACATCAAAACGGCACATTCCCCCCGCAATCGTGCTGCGTTGTCGCAATAAATTGAGCAGGGAATGCTGGGTGATGAGGCTGTCATCTCCAAACTGTCCTTCCACCGTGCTCAGTTTTGCAAGTGCGGTGCGGACATCGCTTAATAATTCCACCACTCTATCGGTATCGACATTCGGCGTATTTTGCCAACGTTCTAAGGTGTGTGCGTGATGTTCTAAATCTCGGGCTAAGTCTAGCTTAAGCTCATTGCGCCCTAGTAGCTCTAAGACTTCCAGCAACGAAATAACCACATGCCGACTATCCCATGCAGAAGGGGCTTTCAGACTATAGTTCATGCCTGCAAACAAGTGTTCGATCCGCAATAAATTCTTGATGCGCTCGTTTAAAGGCTGTTCATAAGTGATCTTTTTCTTCACAAAAGCTATCCTGCACGCACAGGGATGACCTGATGTTTATTTGTGTGTTTATTTATCTCAATCCACACTTGACCTTATCCGCCAAGTGACTTTGCTAATCGCATTGTATTACATTCTCTATAGCTTAGCGATATGAGCTGCATTTGCCCACGCAAGGTAGTCCCGATGCAGAGCGTTCACTTGGCGCACACTGTAGCTAATATCTTTACTATTATCAATGACATCATTGGCAATACTTAAACGTTGCTCACGACTGGCTTGTGCATTCAATATTTGATCAATTTCTAAATCATTAAATCCATTACGGGCGGCAAGACGCTGGCGTTGCAGCGCGACAGGGCAATCCACCACTAAAACGCGATCCACTAAACGATATTGCTGGGTTTCAAACAGAAGGGGAATGCTCAAAAGACAATAAGGCGTTTTCAAACGTGCCACTTGCAACTGCATCGCTTGCCAAATCAGGGGATGTAAGATGGATTCTAGGCGGGCGCGTTGGTTGGCATCAGCAAACACCCGTTTTCGTAAATAAGCACGGTTTAACTGCCCATTCACTAAAACTTCTGTTCCAAATGCCTCGATAATTGCCTGCAAACCCAAAGCACCGGGTTCAACCAGTGCATGTGCTAACACATCTGCATCAATCACAGGCACACCCAGCGCGGCAAACTCTTGAGAAATCAAACTCTTTCCCGATGCAATGCCGCCTGTCAATCCCACCATCAAACAAGGCATGTCTATAGATTACTCAAATTAAGATAAGCTTGGGTCAATTTATCGCCCCACAACAAACTAATCCACCCTGCACAAGCCAAGTAAGGACCAAAAGGAATAGGGGTATTTTTATCACGTCCTTGCAACAATAATAAACTGATACCCAAGACTGCACCGACGACCGAAGACAACATAATAATCACAGGTAAAGCTTCCCAACCCATCCACGCGCCTAAAGCCGCTAACAGTTTGAAATCGCCATGACCCATGCCTTCTTTACCCGTGAGCAATTTAAACGACCAATACACTGACCATAAAGATAAATAGCCAATCATCGCGCCTAAAATGCTGGCTTGCAAGCTGGTGAACAAGCCAAAGTAATTACATAAAATCCCCAACCATAACAAGGGAAAAGTCATATCGTCGGGCAGAATTTGTCGATCAACATCGATCAAGCTCATTGCCAACAGCATCCAAGTAAATACCAAGGCGGCTAAGAGCGGCAAACCATAGCCAAAATGCGCCGCGACCATCGCAACCAATACCGCACTACCCAATTCTACCAAAGGATAACGCATGGAAATCTTTTGTGTACAACCCGTACAACGTCCGCGCTGCCATAAATAACTGAGCAGTGGAATATTTTCCAAGGCAGTGATGGCGTGCCCACAATGAGGACAACGCGAACGCGGTTCGACTAGGTTAAACTTTTCAGTTTTCAGCGACAGCGTTTTTAAATAATCCACACACACGGCATCTTCAGGCGGATTTTTTTCAAGGGTATATTCTGCAAAATCCGCCTGCCATTCCCGTTCTAACATGATGGGATAACGATGAATCACTACATTTAAAAAGCTGCCAATCAGCAGACCAAAAACGGCGACTACACTGACAAGTGCGGTGTTATCACTGGCAAGAAACTCAAAAATTGTCATTGTCGTGTTTACACCACCGAACCCATTTTGAAGATGGGCAGGTACATTGCGACCACCAAGCCCCCGATAACCACCCCGAGGAATGCCATAATCATGGGTTCCATCAAGCTACTTAACGCATCCACCAAGTTATCCACTTCTTCTTCATAGAAGTCAGC
>JBDKHS010000078.1:0-3037 GCA_039797505.1 Pseudomonadota bacterium
GCGGGCGGTGAGCACATATTGTTTCCGAATCTCTTCCAAGAAGCTGTTTTTAGTCAGCAAGGTCATCACCGCAAAACTTCCCACCATGAGCGCGGTAATCGGCAAAACCATGTGCCACAGATAATCCAAGATTTGTGAATACCACGGCAGCGTGTCCCAATGGTCTGACACCAAACCACGCAAGGGGAACACATTCCAAAAACTCCCCCCGCCAAACAGGACTAATAAGGTAATCCCCAACACGAAGCCCGGAATAGCATAACCCACTAAAATCACCGTGCTGGTGAATATGTCAAATGGCGTGCCGTCGCGGATAGCTTTTTTAATGCCTAAGGGAATGCAGGTTAAATACGTGAGCAGAAACGACCATAAGCCTAGGCTTAAAGACACAGGCATTTTTGAAACGACTAATTCAACCACGGATTTATGGTGAAAATAACTGTTACCAAAATCGAAAGTCAGGTAACTCCACATCATCATAAAAAAGCGTTGGTAGGCGGGTTTGTCAAAGCCGTAAATCGCTTTTAATTCTGCCAAGCGTTGTTCATCTAAGCCCGTTGCCCCTCGGTATAAACCTTGCGCCCCTGAACTCGCTTCACCGCCTTCACGATGGCGAAGTTGGCTCACTAATTGTTCGACAGGGCCGCCGGGCACAAATTGGGTGACTGCGAAAGTAATCAGCATCACCCCAAACAAGGTGGGAATCATCAGTAATAAACGTTTAAGAATGTAATGGGTCATCTGTTGCGTCTGCTGAAATGGCGATAATTTATCGAACTCACAAAGGCGCGTATTCCGCCAGCCTAAGCAGCAGAATCTCCTACCTTTGTGGTGAAAAAAAGCTATAAAACTTGAAGTGCGGCGATTGACATACGCTAACTACACCGCCTTCCCAACGGGGGAAGACTTCAATTGAAATTCGTCGTGAGGGAAAGCGATTTAAAAACTTGCACTTTCCAGTGTTGTATTTTTCACACATATCGATAAAAAAGCAACTATTTGTGACATTAATGCGTTAATTTTCAAGATAAGGCAACTTAGTCAATGTCTAGTTTTTATGGCTTTCTTGATAAACTTCAAGTCATTAGCTGGGTAATTTTGTGTATTATTCGTGGTAAATTTATCTGCATAAAATCCTGCTAAAAATACTGATTATTTGCAAAGATAGGCTATAGTGAGACGTATCAGATTAAATTTTCTGTATTAACTCAATAATATCAAAGGTTATCACTATGAAATTGCAGCAAGTTCTTTTAGGGATAGGGCTGGGCATTTTGCTGGGTTCTTGTTCTTCTCATGCACCGAATAGCACGAGTGCGAATGCTGTCCTCAGTACGCCTAAAGCCGCGCCTCAGATGGCAGAGTCGATGCCTGCAGCTCCTGCCCGCGTCCCAATGGGTATGGCTGCCCCGCAACACATGGATGCGATGAAACCCGTACCCAATAACACTGAAAAATACGCCAAAATTGAGGATAATCCTGTCAAGAAAGTCAGTGAATCACCTGTTTCGACTTTCAGTATTGATGTGGACACAGGCAGTTATAGCAATGTGCGCCGCATGTTAAATCACGGTACATTGCCCAATCCTGACGCGGTGCGGGTTGAAGAAATGCTGAATTACTTTCCTTACGATTATCCATTGCCCACCACGCAAGACCCGCCTTTCAGCGTGAATTTTGAAATCGCGCCCACGCCTTGGAACAAAAACACCCGTTTATTGCATGTGAGTTTGAAAGGCTACGACGTGCCGCGTTCACAACTGCCACCTGCAAATTTAGTATTTTTAATCGATGTTTCTGGCTCAATGATGATGCCCAACAAAATCGAATTGTTGAAACCTGCGTTAAAAATGCTCACTGAACAATTGCGTCCTCAAGATAAAGTTGCCTTAGTTGTCTATGCAGGCACGGAAGGCGTGGTGCTAGAACCCACCAGCGGCGAGCAAAAAGACAAGATTTTCGCCGCGATTGACCGCTTAAATGCAGGCGGTTCTACCAATGGTGGCGCAGGGATTAAACTCGCCTATAGCGTGGCGCAACAAGGCTTTATTCAAGGTGGCATTAACCGCATTTTGTTGGCAACCGATGGCGATTTTAACGTGGGTCTTACCGATAAAAATGCCCTAAAAAGTTTGATTGAAGAAAAGCGTAAGGGCGGGATTTCCTTAAGCACTTTGGGCTTTGGCATGGACAATTATAACGATGAATTAATGGAGCAACTTGCCGACGTGGGCAATGGCAATTATGCCTATATCGACACCTTGAACGAAGCGCGCAAAGTCTTGGTTGAAGAAATGTCCTCCACGCTGAACACCATCGCCAAAGATGTGAAAATTCAGCTCGAATTTAATCCCGCCGTGGTTGCGGAATACCGTTTGCTGGGTTATGAAAATCGGGCATTGAAACGCGAAGATTTCAGTAATGATAAAGTCGATGCGGGCGAAATTGGCGCGGGGCGCAGTGTCACCGCTTTGTATGAATTGTCCTTGGTGGACGGCGCAGGACAACGTTTAGAACCCTTGCGTTATGGGGTGAAAACCGCTGCCAGCAAAGCGGATAAAGCTGATGAATTGGGTTTATTGCGCTTGCGCTATAAATTGCCCAGCAGCGAACAAAGCAAGCTTTTAGAATATCCGATGAAGCGCGCGGTGATTAAATCCGAACTTGCCGCGAGCAGTGAACGTTTTCGGTTTGCAGCAGCGGTGGCGGCATTTGGGCAACAGTTGCGCGGCGGGAAATATTTAGAACAATTTTCCTATGACTCTATTTTAGACTTGGGACGCGACGCACGCGGTGAAGACCGTTTTGGGTATCGTGCTGAGTTTTTAAATTTGGTGAGTTTGGCGAAGGCTTTGAGCACTAAACCGCGTCAATAATTTCACCCCCTTTGAAAAAAGGGCGGTGGGAGGAGAGTCCCAAAGTATTTTTTAATCCCTTTAACTACGCCCCTAAAGGGGACTTTAAAGATAAAATTTGTTTAGCTCTCTTCAGAGGGTTGGGGGCGCAGAATCCCGATTGATCCGTATATCCTACAAAG
>JBDKHS010000079.1:0-3872 GCA_039797505.1 Pseudomonadota bacterium
CCGCCACTGCCAAGGGCAACATCGCCGACGCTTGGGGATACGTGGTTTCTGCTTCAATATTGATAGTTGTTTCAGTGCCCAAGGCTTTCAACAACACCGTGCTATATGCCATCCAACCTGAACCCACCGCATACGCCGCCGTATTTACTGAAAGTTTCACACTTTCGGGGGGATAAACACTTTCCTCGCCGTACAACTGCATTAACTTATTTTCACCTAAAATATATTCACCCCAATACACTTCGCCCATACGTGCATCAATGGCAGCGAGCACGTGGGTCACGCCCTTATTGCGATAAGCGGCTTGTGCCAAGGCTGCAAGGCTTGAAATCGAAATAATCGGCACTTCTGCCGCGAAGGCAATTCCTTGAGCAACCCCGCAGGCAATGCGTAATCCTGTGAAACTGCCAGGTCCACAACCCATCACCACTGCATCTAACTGTTGCGGACGTAAATTTGCCTGCTGCATGATTTCATCAATCATCGGCAAAATTAATTCTGCATGGTGGCGCGTGGTCATCACAGAGCGTTCAAACTGGGCTGTGTCATACAACAAGGCGCAAGAACAGGCTTCGGTGGCAGTATCAAGGGCAAGTAATTTCATAAGAGGATCGTTATCACAGAGCAGGACATCAGATTAAAGGGAATCCGCGCTATTCGTAAGCGTGCGGATTGCGTAAAATAGCGCAAATCTTACCAATAAGGAATGCCAATACTATGCGCCCCAGCGGTCGTACTCCCCAAGAACTGCGTAACATCAGCATCACCCGCCATTATACCCAATATGCAGAAGGCTCGGTTTTAGTCGAATTTGGAAATACTAAAGTATTGTGCACGGCAAGCATTGAAGAACGTGTTCCCCGCTTTCTCAAAGAAAAGAACAGCGGCTGGGTGACAGCGGAATATGGTATGTTACCGCGTTCCACGCATCAAAGAATGCAACGTGAAGCCAGCTCGGGCAAACAAGGCGGACGCACGTTAGAAATTCAACGTCTGATTGGGCGTTCTTTACGGGCAGTGATGGATTTAACTGCCTTGGGCGAACGCAGCATTACCATCGACTGCGATGTTCTACAAGCCGACGGCGGCACACGTACCGCAGCCATTACAGGCGGTTATGTCGCTTTGGTGGATGCAATGCGCCATTTAAAACGTATTGGAAAAATTCGTAATCTTCCAATTCACGGTGCAATTGCCGCTGTCTCTGTGGGAATTTACAAAGGCGTACCGATTTTAGATTTAGAATATGCCGAAGATTCCGAAGCCGAGACCGATATGAATATCGTGATGAATGACGTAGGCAGCTTTGTCGAAATCCAAGGCACGGCAGAAGGTCATGCGTTTCGTCCCGACGAATTGCAAAGTATGTTAGCCCTTGCCAAAATAGGGGTTGACCAACTGTTAGAAAAACAGCGTGAGGCTTTGGCAATTCCTTAAAACGTGCTGTTTAGAGTTATCTGAGGTAGGAGATTGAATACAATGGCAAATTATACTGATAGAGTGTTGCAAAAGTTTTTAACTATCTTTGGTTGTATCAAAGTTTTTCGCTTCCCCTTCTTCATGATTTACGACCCCCGTACTTTTGCCATCAAAGGCAAACAAACGCGGGAAGTGCTGAATTTGTTGCAGCCGGGCGATATTTTACTGCGTAACTATGCCAATTATTTAGACGGTTATTTTATTCCCGGCACATTTAGCCACGCAGGTTTTTACATCGGCAAAGTGACTCCTGAAGATGTCAAAAACTACAGCGGCGTTGCTAATCCTGCGGAAGTGGACACGGGTGAACAAATGGTGATTCACTCAATGGCACGCGGAATCTTTGTTGAAGACGTGATTAATTTTTGTCGTTGCGACGGCATGGCGGTGTTACGTTTTCCGCGCCAATTGCAACGGCAAGCAGGTTTAGATTTGCCACAACGGGTGCAAGAATATTTCAAATCGCCAGAAATTCACGGGCAATATGGCAAAGAGCCGATTTTAGCCGAGCAGGCTTTGGCAACGCGCTTGTTGCAAGGTGAAACGCTGGATTTTGACAAAGACGTATTTCCCATTTTCTTCCGCACTGCCTTGAGTCAATTGGGAAAGCCTTATGATTTCGATTTTAACTTTGATGATTTCAGCGCGATGTCCTGCACCGAATTTGTGTATTTTCTAAGCAAAAGCGTGTGCTGGAATTACGGCATTCAACCTGTTGAAAAGAAAGTGATGTTTAAGTCACGGCGTATTATTCAACCCGATGCTTTTGAAAACAGTGCTTTGTCGGTGATTTGGAAGCAGGTTCAAGCACGTTAAGAGTCTCAAAGTTGCTTTAAAGAAAGCCCCCAACCCCCTAAAGGGGGCTAAACACAAAATATTTTTTTAGAGTGTTTAAAGTCCCCTTTAGGGGATTTAGGGGCTTCTTTAGCGATTAATGCCTATTTGATGACACACCCTAGCTGATTCTGTGGCGAACAGCCCGCTAAATTAATTACTCTTTCGTCTGAGTGGTGTAAAATAGCCAAATAGCTTATTTACAACCTGATTAGGTTGTCTCGATTGTGGACAATGACTAGGAGATAAGAGAATGACGATGGATGACCGCGATGGAGTCATCTGGTTTGACGGAAAATTAGTGCCTTGGCGTGAAGCAAAGGTACATGTGCTGACCCATACCTTGCATTATGGCATGGGCGTGTTTGAAGGCGTACGCGCTTATAACACCGACAAAGGCACGGCAATTTTCCGCTTACAAGATCACACGCGCCGCTTATTTGACTCAGCGCATATTTTAGCAATGCCGCTCTTGGAAGACAAAGAGACCATTAACGAGGCAACCCGCGCTGTAGTCCGTGAAAACAACTTGGAAAGTGCCTATATCCGTCCGATGTGTTTCTACGGTTCAGAAGGCATGGGCTTACGTGCTGACAATCTCAAAGTGCACACCATTATTGCAGCATGGACTTGGGGCGCGTATTTGGGCAAAGAAGGCATCGAAAAAGGCATTCGCATCCGCACTTCTTCCTACACCCGTCATCATGTCAACATCACCATGTGCAAAGCCAAAGCCAACGGCAATTACATGAACTCGATGCTTGCCTTACAAGAAGCGATTTCTTGCGGCTATGATGAAGCGATGTTACTCGATGCAGAAGGCTATGTGGCAGAAGGCAGTGGCGAAAATATCTTCATCGTGCGCGATGGCGTGATTTACACCCCCGACTTAACTTCCGCTTTGAACGGCATTACCCGTTCCACGATTTTCACCTTGGCAGCCGAATTGGGCTACACCATCAAAGAAAAACGCATCACCCGCGATGAAGTCTATATTGCGGATGAAGCCTTTTTCACAGGCACTGCCGCAGAAGTCACCCCGATTCGCGAAGTGGATCGTCGCACCATTGGTAGCGGAACACGCGGCCCGATTACAGAAAAATTACAAACCCTGTATTTCGATGTGGTGCACGGTCGCCATCCTAAACACCTTGACTGGTTAACCTTAGTTAAGTAAGTGAGCATCTCATGAGCCAAAATAAAGCCACGCCCAACGATAAACAAGTGTATGAAGTCACCGCAGCCGATTTACCGCTGCACTGCCCCATGCCCAGCATGAGCTTGTGGAATTCACACCCTCGCGTCTATTTACCCGTGCAAGCCACAGGTAAAGCCCAATGTCCTTATTGTGGCGCAGAATATGTTTTAGTTGGCGGCGCAGCCCACGCGCACTAAATGCACAACGATTACCCTCCCAGCTATTTAATCGTCTCCCCCAGCTGGGTGGGGGATTTGGTCATGGCACAAAGCTTATTCAAAGTGCTGAAATATCAAACCCCTACCGCTTATATTGACCTGCTTGCCCCGCACTGGATGAGTAGCTTAATCGCCCGAATGCC
>JBDKHS010000080.1:0-3622 GCA_039797505.1 Pseudomonadota bacterium
ACAGCGGGGTCTAAAACGTACAGTTTAAAATCTTTGATAGAGCTGTATTTCTCTTCGATTTGAAAGCGTTGCTTTAACCAATCAATTTCAATTTCCCGTGTGCCTGTGCTTCGCCATTGCATCAATAGCTCATAAAGCCGTATTCCATAAATCGAAGTCATGTTTCCCACATGCTTGAGTTCATAACGGGTAAATGTCCCTTTCAACTCGCTCAGATAGGGCAGCATCTTTTGAGAAAAGCACAAAGATATTTTTCCCTCATCAGTCAAATATTTGATTGAGCTAAGCCAGCGCATTTTTAGTTGTTTAACGCGAGGTTTATCAGGATAAGGGTTGTCAATGACCACGTAACGATGAAACAAGCTTTCAGCGACTTCAATCAGCGCGTGGTAAGCCCGATCTTCCAAAACTGAAAATAGCCTCGTAGGTTGGGCTGGCAACCCAACTGAACTGCTTTATTTTCGTTGGGTTAGCTTAGGCTAACCTACTTTAATTTATACTTATTTGCACCCACATAAACATTAACTTATTGAGTATTCATATAGTTGCAGCTTTATACGGTAACAAAATGAAATATATGATTATATTCGTCGAACTCAGGTTAAGCTAATTAATTCAGAAAGCTTTATCAAACGTAGGGTGTATAAAGCGTAGCCGCTATACACCTTTAACTGCATAAAGTTTAAAATCGCAAGGTGTATGACGGCTACGCCATATACACCCTACGAACTGCTTGTAAATTCAACTGCGTAACTCCTAAGTTATGTCGAAAAAACTAGCTTCTTGTATGCTTTCAAAATGAAATTTAACCAGTATGGCGTTTTAAAATGAATGTGTGGCGTTTCAAACAGGCAGCCCAATGCTTACGGCACGGCGGGATTATTGCCTATCCGACAGAAGCCGTCTTCGGCTTGGGGTGTGACCCGCAAAATATCGAAGCAATTCAACGTTTATTAGCCTTAAAACAACGCGCTTGGCAAAAAGGTTTAATTCTAATTGCTGCAAATTTTGAGCAATTAGAACCCTATGTTCAAACATTAGAACCCAGTTTATTACAGCAATTGCAACAAGCTTGGGCAGAAGATGTGGTGACTTGGCTAGTCCCTGCTAAACTCGAAGTTTCACCGTGGGTGCGTGGCACTTCGGAAAAAATTGCGGTGCGCGTAACTCGTCATCCCGAAGCTGCCGCCTTATGCCAGCAGTTTGGGGGCGCGATTATTTCGACCAGTGCCAACCGTGCAGGACAAACCGCTTTACGCACCGCTTTACAAGTGCGGTCTAAATTTGGCAATGATATTGATCAGATTATTTTTGGGGCAGTGGGACAACGTTCTCGCCCCAGTGAAATTCGCGACGCACTGACAGGGCAGGTGTTGCGTGGGTAACAGATTATTATTTGTGTGAATGAGGATTGAGAGAAAAGTAATTTTCTAAGCAACTGATTGCGAATCATTTCATTATTTGCGAATATTCTTATTCAGGGTGTAGTTTCCTAATAACAATTATTATCTTCATTCCCGCCACTCAAGGTAGTCCGATAATGACTGACACTGTCACGCCTCCACCCACAGACCCCGCACAACAAGTCGTTTTAGAAAAGCTTTTAACCGATTTACAGCAAGTTTTCACAGAAATGCACGCGCAAAATACTTTGCGTGATCAAGCGTATACTGCGCTGGTTGAAAAACGCCATGCGAAAAGTAGTGAACGTTGGCGCATGCACAATAAACAGTTTCGTACCCACGCGCGGCTGTTTTCTATTTTAAAAGTCTTAGCAATTCCTGTGGTGCTCATGGTGTTGGCGTTGATGGGAGAAATGTTTTATGTGATCCATTCAATGGATACCTCCATGAGCAGCATGAAAACTGATATGCACGCAATGCAGGGCGAAATGAGCAGTATGAAAACTGACATGAAAGGCATGGCAACGCACATGGCAAATATGGATGAATACATGAAAGTCATGTCACAGAATATGGCACAAATGAGTCAAAACATATTGAGCATGTCACAAGATATGCACCTGATGCACACCGACATGGGCACGATGTCAAAAGACATGGGGCTGATGCGCTCCAGCATGCAGTCGATGGTGGAAGATGTGCGTTATATGCGCTATGCGACCGTTTCAATGGACAGAGGGGTGCAATACATGAGTCGCGATGTGGGCAATATGTCCAACACGATTTCCCCTGTGATGTGGGGGATGCGTCCTTTTATGCCGTGGACACAATAACAGCGCGGCAAGTTTAATCAATCCTGCTTGTTAGCAAAGTTGCAAGTTGTCAGAATCAGGATTCACAGGATTAAAGGATTTTCAAAATTAAAAAGCTGTCCTCCACATTGGGCGTTTATCCTGATTAATTTGGATAATTCTGTAAATCCTGATTCTGACAACTTGTAACAGCCTACTTTCTTAAAGCTTATTAATCCCCTCCGTTTAGGCATACAAACTGCTTATTTCTCACTTATGAAACGGGATTTGTTGCCACGAGCAGTATTTATACTGCAACAAGGTCACGCCAGAAAATCGCGTGTATAATTGTTCAAGATTTATAACTCACCCCTTCCTCACGGTTACACCACTTCCAGCGATATGTTTCAATCCATACTCGACCTCATCCGCCAAGTGACTTTCTAGCGATAGCCCCCGACGGATAGAGGTCGGTGGATTGTCTCCCCGTAAATGAGGAGCTTACCGAAAGGATAACGAGACTAAGGCATCGTTGTCTAGTATTCCCACTGAAGGGGGAGGTTTCAGACCTGCAAGGAAATTTTATGAACATACAACTAGACAAACAAGGTCGCCTCAAGCATTTTCTTGGGATTGAAGGCTTAAAACGAGAACTGTTGATTGAAATTTTAGACACCGCCGCTTCTTTTTTAAGCATGGGCTCGGTGAAAAAAGTGCCGCTGTTACGCGGCAAGACGATTGTAAATTTGTTTTTTGAACCCAGCACCCGCACCCGCACAACCTTTGAATTGGCGGCGAAACGACTTTCAGCGGATGTGCTCAATTTTAACATCGGGGTTTCTTCCACTTCTAAAGGGGAAACTTTGGTTGACACGCTGCGCAATTTAGAAGCGATGCACTGCGATATGTTCGTGGTGCGCCACAATGAAAGTGGCACTGCGCAATTTATCGCCAAACACGTCGCGCCCCATATCAGCGTGGTCAATGCGGGCGATGGCAGACATGAACATCCCACGCAAGCGATGTTAGACATGTACACCATTCGCCAACACAAGGGCGCGTTTGAACCTTTGCGGGTGGCGATTGTCGGTGACGTGCTACATTCACGAGTAGCGCGTTCAGAAATTCATGCTTTAACCACGCTTGGGGTGTCTGAAGTGCGGGTCGTAGGACCAAAAACGTTGATTCCGATCGGGGTTGAAGGTTTAGGCGTACATGTTTACCACGATTTGAAAGCAGGTTTACGCGATGTTGACGTAGTGGTCATGCTGCGGCTGCAACGTGAAAGAATGCAAGGCGCATTATTACCCAGCGAACATGAATATTTTGAATATTACGGACTGAGCGAAGACGTGCTCGAAGTGGCGCATCCTGATGCGATTGTGATGCACCCCGGCCCGATTAATCGCGGGGTTGAAATTGCCTCCA
>JBDKHS010000081.1:0-4584 GCA_039797505.1 Pseudomonadota bacterium
AGGTTAATTAATTCAAAAAGCTTTATCAAGCGTAGGGTGGAATAGGCGCAAGCCGTATTCCACCGCAGTAATACAGTTACGGATTCAACTGCGTAACTCCTATTTGGTATCATTAAAATTGGAATAAGAAATGCTACAGTCTTATTCTTGCGGGTCAACTTTTACAGTCGATCAGAATGCAGTTCCGTACAATTCAATATATAATTAACCATGTAGTGATTGCATGATTCTCATAATAATAATCACAATGAACATATCTGTATAAACTCCACTTACTCTGATTGTATATAAGGAAAATGCTATGTTTGCATTCCTGCGTTATCTCCCTTTACGGGTCATCTTAATAGTTCCCTTCGTATTACAACTATTCCTAGCAGTGGGGATAACAGGTTATTTAACCTTCACCTCCAGCCGTGACGCAGTTAATGACATGGCAGTGCAGCTACAACATGAAATTACTGAAAGAACGAAAGAATATTTACTCTCTTTCCTTTCCTCTCCTCATCGCTCTAATGAACTATTATTAAAAACAATTCAACGCGAAAATATCGACATCAATCAAATTAAAAAAGTAGCCCCAGCCATTCTAACCAGCTTAGAAACTTTCGATAGCATCAGCGGGATTGGATTTGGAAATCAAAGCTCAGGCGAATACATGGGCTATGGCTACTTAATTGAAAATAACAATAAAAGTCTTTACGGCGACGTATCTGGGGCTGAAACAAACAATCATTTTATCCATTCTCGTTTAGATAGTAATTTGAAAGCCGTCGAAGAATTGGGTAACACACTTGGTTATGATCCCAGAAAGCGTCCTTGGTATACGGCTGTTGCACGTGATAAAAAAGCGATTTGGACTGATATTCACGTAATTCCCGGTAAAACAAATGACAATCTACTGGGAATTCTCACGGGGCTGGGCTTATTCGATGCGCAGCAACAGATCATTGGCGCGGCAGTTTCTTTACTCAGTCTTCGCAATATCAGTCAATTTTTGGAAACATTAAAAATCAGTCGCACAGGACGGGTTTTTATCATAGAACGTTCGGGATTATTAGTGGGCAGTTCCGATGGACGCTCTCCGTTTATCACCAAAGACCCTCGTGGTGAAAATGTGGTTCGTCTTGCCGCCACTGACTCAGAATCTTCACTGATTCGCGCCGCTGCCCAGCATTTACATGAACGTTTTGGTAACTTGAATAAAATTGAGAAACAGCAACAACTTGACTTTGACTTTGATAAGCAACGCCAATATTTACAGGTAACCCCTTTACAAGATGGAAAAGGCATTGATTGGTTGATTGGTGTGGTCATTCCACAAAGTGAATTCATGGGCTCAATCGAGCAAAATGTGCAAACCACATTCATCTTAGCGGTGATTGCCTTATTAATTGCCGTGGTGGTGGGGATTATCACAGCAAGCTGGATCAGTTTACCTATTCTCCATTTAAATCGTGCGGCAAAAATGTTAGCCGAAGGAAAATGGGACAGTGCCATGTCAGAAACCCAGCGTCACGATGAAGTGGGGCAATTGGCGAAATCATTCACCAGTATGGCAAAACAACTACAGCAAACTTTTGCAGAACTCACCGCAAGCCAAGCAGCTTTACAAAAAATTAATGCTGATTTAGAAAGCGAAGTCGCCAAACGCACTCATGAACTTGCCACCGAAAAAGAAGCGGCTGAAGGCGCAAACCGTGCGAAAAGCACCTTCTTGGCAACCATGAGCCATGAATTGCGCACGCCCTTAAATGGCATTTTAGGCTATGCCCAGATTTTGGCTCGCCCTAAAGATTTAACCCCAAAACAACAAGAAGGCGTGCAAATTATTCAATCCAGTGGTGAATATTTGCTGACACTGATTAATGATATTTTGGATGTCTCACGGATTGAAGCAGGCAAGGTGGAATTACAACCCAGTGATTTTCACTTTGGGGGGTTTATTGAAATGATCACCAACCTGTTTGAAATGCGTGCTAAACAAAAAAATATCGCTTTCATTTATGAGCCATTGACCCCGCTACCCGTTGCCGTGCGCATTGATGAAAAACGTTTACGCCAAGTGCTGATTAATCTCTTGGGAAATGCGGTTAAATTTACCTTGGTCGGTGGCGTAAGTCTGCGCGTCTCGTATGAAAACGGCATTGCACACTTCATGGTGGAAGACACAGGGGTTGGGATTGCCGAGGAAGACATTGAACGGATTTTCTTACCTTTCCAACAAGTGGGCGATCATAAACAACGCGCTGAAGGCACGGGTTTGGGCTTAGCGATTACCAAACGTTTGACAGAAATGATGGGCGGGCAATTGAGTGTTACTAGTCAAATAGGAGGCGGTAGCTGTTTCAAAATCAGCATTGCATTACCCGTAGTAGATACGCCTGTGCAAGGAAAAGCTGATAATAATCAGCCCATCATCACAGGTTATGAGGGAAAACGTTTAAAAATCATGGTGATTGATGATAAGTGGGAAAATCGTTCCGTGCTTTCCAATTTACTTTCACCGTTGGGTTTTGAAATTATTGAAGCCTGCAACGGGGCAGAAGCCTTGGAGCTGTTGCCGAAGAAAGTGCCTGATTTGATTTTGACCGACTTAGTCATGCCTGTGCTGGATGGTTTTGAATTTACGCGAAAAGTTCGCAATGAACCTGCTTATCAAAATTTACCGATTATTGCGGTTTCTGCCAGCGTATTCGATCTACATCAGCAAGACAGCATTGATGCAGGTTGTAATGCGTTCTTAGCAAAGCCTATTCAAGCAGACACCTTATTGCAAAGTTTGCAAAATTTTTTGAAATTAACATGGGTCTATGCAGCGAAAGATTTTGTACAATTAACAGTTGTTTCGGATGTAGACTCTGACAAGCTCCTGAAAGGAGATGCTTTGCCTTCATCAAAAGAGTTGCATACCTTGTACAACATGGCAGAAGCGGGCGACATTGCGGAAATTCGTAAACGCATTGATGACTTACAAAAACTTCAACCACAAATTGCAGCCTTTGCGGATCGTGTTCGTAGCCTTGCCTCTTCATTTGATGAAGAAGGTCTTTGTGATTTTATTAAAAACCAGTTGAGAGATTCCGAATGAATGCCCCAAACTCCTACAGTAATACCATTTTACTGGTAGACGACTTGCCCGCCAATATCAGCGTGTTGTTTGATTTTCTCACCGATAATGGGTTTAAAGTGCTGGTAGCCCAAGATGGTCTACGTGCACTGAAAAAAGCGGAGTTGGTGAAGCCTGAATTAATCTTACTCGATGTCATGATGCCGGGTATTGATGGCTTCGAGACTTGCACACGTTTAAAAAATAATCCTAAAACCGCAGATATTCCTGTTATTTTTATGACTGCTTTAACGGATACGGTGGATAAAGTACGGGGTTTTGCGGTGGGAGCTGCTGATTATATTACGAAACCGATTCAGCAAGAGGAAGTTTTAGCGCGAATTAAGACCCATCTCAACATTCGGCGGTTGCGGCAAGAATTACAAGATCGGGGGGCAGAGCTTGAAAAACGCAATGCAGAATCTGACGCTTTTGCGCGCACGGTCGCCCATGATTTAAAAAATCCACTGAATTTGATTATTAACTACAGTGAGATGCTGATTGAACAGTGCCAAGATGACAAGATGGGACTGCATAGTGAATGTTATGAGCTGGCGAATGTGGTATTGCAGACCAGCAAGCGCATGAATAACATCATTAATGCCTTGTTATTGTTGGCTGGAGTTTCAAAATCAAAAAATATTCCGCGTGAATCGATAAAAACAATGCAAACTATTGTAGAACAAGTATTAAATGAACGTTTACGTTATTTACTAGAAGAATCAAAAGGCAGGGTAAACTTTCCTGAACATTGGCATACCGCCATAGGTTATGCTCCGTGGATAGAAGAGATCTGGAGTAACTACATCAGCAATGGCTTGAAATATGGGGGCACGCAACCCCAACTAGACATTGGCAGTGAAATACAAGCGGATGGTTATGTGCGTTTTTGGGTGCGCGACTACGGTAATGGCATTGCTCCCGAAGCGCAACAGCAACTTTTTATTCCCTTCAGTCGGTTGCATAATGAACAAATAGGCGAGATTGAAGGACATGGCTTGGGCTTGTCGATTGTGCAACAGATCATTGAAAAACTAGGGGGAGATGTGGGTGTTGAAAGCACGGAAGGACAGGGGAGTTGTTTTTATTTTACCCTGCCTGTCGCCCTAGAAACTGAGCAATAAACGCTTCCCCTCGCTCTGCTCCTCACACTTCTTATCCCTCCTAGCCTGCAAAAAATAAGCAGCGACTGAGCAATTTGTCGCTGCAATTCTATTTTTTTAGATTAAAATTTGACTATTAGGAGTTACGCAGTTGAATCCGTAACTGTATTACTGCGGTGGAATACGGCTTGCGCCTATTCCACCCTACGCTTGATAAAGCTTTTTGAATTAATTAACCTCGTAGGTTGAGCTGCCAACCCAACTGAACTGCTTTATTTTCGTTGGGTTAGCTTAGGCTAACCTACTTTAATTTATGCTTATTTGCACCCACATAAACATTAACTTATTGAGTATTCATGTAGTTGCAGCTTTATA
>JBDKHS010000082.1:0-2675 GCA_039797505.1 Pseudomonadota bacterium
CTAAACGGCGATGTTTATCCGCTTCATAATCCGCATAATTGCCTTCAAACCAGACAATATTGCCCTCATCTTCAAATGCCAGCATGTGGGTTGCAATCCGATCCAAGAACCAGCGATCATGTGAAATCACCACCGCACACCCTGGGAAAGCCAAAATCGCTTCTTCCAAAGCGCGTAAAGTTTCCACGTCTAAATCGTTAGTCGGTTCGTCGAGCAGTAACAAATTGCCGCCGCTTTTTAAAAGCTTCGCCAAATGCACCCGATTGCGTTCCCCGCCTGATAATTCCTTCACGCGCTTTTGCTGATCCGAGCCTTTGAAATTAAAGCGTCCGACATAAGCGCGTGAAGGCGTTTCATATTTGCCGACAACGATATTATCGTGCCCGTCAGAAATCACTTCCCACACGGTTTTGTTATCTTCCAAATCATCGCGCAACTGATCCACATACGCCAATTGCACGGTTTCGCCCAAACGAATTTCACCACTATCAGGTGTTTCAACGCCTGCAATCATGCGGAACAACGTAGATTTACCCGCACCGTTTGCCCCAATAATTCCCACAATACCGCCCTTGGGCAAGTTGAAACTGAGGTTTTCCATCAGCACCCGATCCCCAAAAGATTTGGTGATATTGGTCGCTTCCACCACCAAGTCGCCCAAACGAGGACCTGGCGGAATATAAATTTCTTGGGTCACATTGCGTTGTTGCACATCTTGATTTGCCAAATCTTCAAAGCGAGCTAAACGCGCTTTACTCTTAGCTTGGCGACCTTTGGGATTGCTACGCACCCAGTCCAATTCTTCTTTCATCGCGCGTTGCCGTGCGGATTCTTGCTTTTCTTCCAAGGCTAAACGGCGTTCTTTTTGTTCCAACCACGTCGAGTAATTGCCTTGCCAAGGAATCCCGTGCCCACGGTCAAGTTCTAAAATCCAGCCTGCGACATTGTCCAAGAAGTAGCGGTCGTGGGTGACGGCAACCACAGTGCCTTTATATTCTTTCAGGAACAATTCTAACCATGCCACGGATTCTGCATCTAAATGGTTAGTCGGTTCGTCGAGCAGCAACATGTCGGGTTTGGACAACAGCAATTTGCACAAGGCGACGCGGCGTTTTTCACCGCCAGACAATTTAGTAATGTCAGCATCCCAAGGCGGCAAGCGTAATGCGTCGGCAGCCACTTCCAACGTGCGGTCTAATTCCCACGCGCCCGCCGCATCAATCGCATCTTGCAGTTTGGATTGCTCTTCTAACAACGCATTCATTTCGTCATCGCTCATCGGCTCGGCAAATTTCATGCTGATGTCGTTGAAACGATCCACTAAGGCTTTAGTTTCTGCAATGCCGTCTTCAACATTGCCGCGCACGTCTTTATTCGGGTCAAGTTGTGGTTCTTGCGATAAATAGCCGATTTTAATCCCAGGTTGTGGACGGGCTTCGCCGACAATATCCTTGTCCACGCCTGCCATAATTTTCAGTAAGGTGGATTTACCAGAGCCGTTTAAACCTAAAACCCCAATTTTTGCACCAGGGAAAAAGCTTAAAGAAATGTCTTTTAAAATTTCACGTTTCGGGGGGACAATTTTGCCCACGCGATTCATGGTGTAAATATATTGTGCCATCTGAGACCTTTGCGTTTGTGACGGACGAATTAGAAAGGGGAATTGAGAAGGTACGCTGCACTTAAACCCGAAACAGACAGTTTAAGTGCTTTCATATCTTGTGATCCGTGTCGCGGAATGCGAGCTGTTTTAATGGGCTTTTATTATAAAATCATGACTGATTTCATCACACTTCACATTTTAAAACAGGGACTGCGCACATCTAAGAAATTCTTATGGCAAACTGAACCCGTACTTCTCGAAAATATTGCGGGCTTGGGGAGATTTTAAATATTCAAAAAAAGCCTTGGCAACTTGATTATTCTCTGCTCTCTTCAATAAAACAGCTTGTTGTTCAATAGGATGATAATAGCTTTTAGGAATAATCCATAACGAACCTTCAATTTTCTTACTGGGATTTAAGGTTGCCAAGGGAATGAAAGCGAGGTCAATTTTGTCTTCCATAACCTGCTTTTGCAGCTCTCCTGAGTTTGCAATAAAAATCCATTTAGACTGCAAAGCTTCACGACGTTTTAGTTTTTCTAAAACTTGCTGTGCGGCAAAACCATAAGGCGCAACGCTGGGGTCTAAAGAAGCAATATTCCGAAATTCTCCCGAAATTAAGACTTCACCCTTCGCATCAACTAAATTAGGGTTTTTACTCCACAACACTAATTTTCCAAAAGCATAAGTAAAACGCGAATCTTTATTTGCCAAGTTATTTCTTTCAAGCTGTACTGCGGTTTTGACATCACCAAACAACACAACATCTAAATCGTTTTTATCTTTGATTTGGTTATACAAAACGGTAGTGGTAAAACTTTCTTGGTGTACAATAATTTTTGCTGTGGTATTTTTTTCAAATAACCGAATAATTTCATTCAAGGGCGCAAGTGAATGAAATACTGTCCCTACATGCACTTCTTCGGCATGCGCAAACATTGAGAATACGCCACAACATAAAACCAGTAATTTTTTAAACATGGGTGATTAATTCCTTTGTAAATCATGAGATAGCTAACTTAAGTCACGCTAACATCAACGGCTTGAATTGCCTTACCTTGAAGGACAGCTC
>JBDKHS010000083.1:0-6445 GCA_039797505.1 Pseudomonadota bacterium
CCTGTAAAAAAAAAGGAAGTTGTGTTTAGAATGTGATGAGATGTGGTCATTTGTAGGAAAAGCTAAAGAGAAAGTGTGGGTTAGCTTTAGACAGAGATTCACGCGAGGTATTGGGAGTAGCGAGATGCAGAAGGGGCACGAGCACTATGGGATTCACTGCCAGCGGTATATCGTCAATGTGCGGTGTGTTATACCGATTTCTGGGAGGCTTACAAGAAAGTGCCCCCCAGTAAACGACATAAGGCTGTTGGGAAAGAGAGTGGGCTTACTAATCATATTGAGCGATTTAACAATACATTAAGACAGCGAGTCAGTCGGTTAGTGCGGAAAACTTTCTCCAAGAAGTTAGAAAATCATATCGGAGCTATCATTTATTTCATTAACCATTACAACAAATCACTGCTTCTTTTGCACTACCAAAAATACTTTGGGGTTTTCCTTCCACTCAAGAAGACTTAAAAGCGTTTTAATCTTTAGGGCGTTGGTTGAATTCTTCCCGACGCGCACTTATCAAATAAAACACATTCAATTTTTCACGCGCCGCGCGAAAAGCCCCTATCCGCATTATAATAGGCTTGCTTACTCCTAATAACAACATAACAAGGTTTTACCAAAATGACAGCGATAAATCCCTTACTCGCCACGCAAGGCTTGCCCCCATTTTCGCAAATACGTCCCGAACATATCGAAGCGGCTGTAACCGAAATATTGCAACGCAATCGTGCCGATATTGCCGCCGTGCTCAGCAGTGACGCGCCCCCGACTTGGGACAGCGTGATTCAGCCCTTGAATGAAATCAATGATCGTTTAAATCGTTTATGGTCGCCGATAGCCAATTTACACGCCGTCGCCGACAGTGAAGGATTTCGCAGTGCTTATAATGCCTGTTTGCCTTTATTATCCAGTTATTACAGCGAAAATGGGCAAAATCAACGCATGTTTGCCGCCTATAAAACGCTTTCCGAAAGTTCCGAATTTTCCCAATTAGAACCCGCGCAACAACAAATTATTAAAAACGAATTACGCGATTTTCACTTGTCAGGCATTGATTTACCGCCCGCAGAACAACAGCGTTATCAAGAAATTCAACAAGCCCTTTCCAAATTATCTGCCAAATTTTCAGAAAATTTACTCGATGCCACTCACGCGTGGAAAAAGCACATTACCGACGAAAACTTGCTCAGCGGTTTACCCGATTCTGCCCAAAGTTTACTGCGCCAAAATGCCGAGCAAGAACAGCTTGAAGGTTGGCTGGTGGGTTTAGATATTCCCTCCTACAACGCGATTATGATGTATGCCAACAATCGCGAATTGCGTCATGAAGTTTATGTGGCGTATGTGACTCGTGCCTCGGAATTGTTCAGTTTAGGCACGCAATGGGATAACAGCAGCGTGATGCAAGAAACCTTAGCATTGCGTTATGAATTGGCACAATTGTTGGGTTTCAAAAACTATGCAGAATATTCGCTTGCCACCAAAATGGCGAATTCTCCACAACAAGTGCTTGATTTCTTGCTAGATTTGTCCGCTCGGGCGCGTATTATGGGCTTGAAAGATTTGGCAGAATTAAAAGCTTTTGCCAACACCGAACATCAGCTTGCTGATTTAAAAATGTGGGATATTCCCTATTATTCTGAAAAGCTTAAGCAGCATTGCTATTCCATTTCTCAAGAGGAATTACGCCCCTATTTTCCCTTTGAGAAAGTACTACTCGGCTTATTTGAAGTGGTCAATCGTTTATACGGCATTACGATTTTAGAACGCAAAGATATTGATGTTTGGCATTCTGATGTTCGATTCTTTGAAGTCTTTGATGCCAAGGGCGAAATTTGCGGACAATTTTATTTAGACGTGTTTACCCGCCGTGGCAAACGCAGTGGCGCGTGGATGGGAGAATGTCGGGTGCGCAAACTTGCCGATAGCAAGTTACAGTTGCCCGTGGCGTATATCAATTGCAATTTCACCCCACCTGTGGGCGACACGCCTTCTTTATTAACCCACAACGAATTAATCACGCTGTTTCATGAGTTTGGACATGGTTTGCACCACATGCTGACCCGCGTCAATTACGCGCCCGTTTCGGGAATCAATGGCGTGTTGTGGGATGCAGTCGAGTTGCCCAGCCAATTTATGGAAAATTGGGCGTGGGAACGCGAGGCTTTGGATTTATTTTCAGGGCATTATCAAACGGGCGAAACTTTGCCCGAAGATTTGTTTAACAAATTGATTGCAGCGAAGAATTTCCAAGCAGGTTTATTTATGCTGCGTCAGTTGGAATTTGCAGTGTTCGATTTCCGTTTGCATTTTGAATACGCGCCCAACATCGACATTCAACACTTGTTAGATGAAGTGCGTCAACAAGTTGCGGTGCTGATTCCCCCAAGTTTTAACCGTTTTCAACACAGTTTCGGACATATTTTTGCGGGCGGTTATGCCGCTGGCTACTACAGCTATAAATGGGCAGAAGTGTTGTCTGCGGATGCGTTTTCTAAGTTTGAAGAACAGGGCATTTTCGACCGCGCCACGGGTTTGCAATTCTTGCACTCGATTTTAGAAAAAGGCGGCTCAGCACATCCCATGCAATTATTTGTGGCATTTCGTGGCAGAGAACCGAAAATTGATGCTTTATTGCGGCATTCTGGCATGGCGGCAAATCCCCTAAAGGGGACTTAAAAGATTAGGAGTTACGCAGTTGAAAACTACTTAACCTGAGTTCAACGAATATAATCATATATTTCATTTTGTTACCGTATAAAGCTGCAACGACATGAATACTCAATAAGTTAATGTTTATGTGGGTGCAAATAAGCATAAATTAAAGTAGGTTAGCCTAAGCTAACCCAACGAAAATAAAGCAGTTCAGTTCAGTTGCCGTTGGCAGCCCAACCTACGAGACTTTAATTTTTGTATTTAGCCCCCTTTAGGGGGTTGGGGGCTTCTTTAAAGATTTTTAAACACGCTATGTTAAAACTTAATTGATGACACGCACTAGGGGGATGGTGGAATACGCTATTCCATCCTACGACTAAATTCTCTACTAAAAGCTTGCCTTTGAAACTTAAGAAGAGTGTAAACTACAGTCGCCCTTCTCGTTTCACTTCTAAATATTTATTCACCATCATCACGGGTAATTTTTCAGGCTCGGCATCAATCAATAAAACCCCATAAGTTTGTAAAGCTTGATGCGCCAGTCTGCGCTGTTGCAAATATGTCTGAGTCGCGGCATAACGCAATGCACCATCGAAATTCTCAACGCTTTCGCTTAAGACTTCATTCAGTACCCGCTCCTGCAAACTCGCCAATAATACCAAATGTTTTTGGCGCAACAGCCGTACTGCTGCCCGCAATTCATCATTATCTTCATCTCGAAAATTCGAGACAATCACCACCAGCGACCGCTTAGGGTGGCGAGCCATTAAATGTCTGGCGGCGGTTAAATAATCACTGCTTTGCAAACTGGGTTGTAAATCGTACAAAGTATTTAACATCACATTCAGCGTATGTGCGCCTTTGTGCGGTGCAAGCCAGCGCGTTTCCCCACTAAAGCTACTCAAGCCCACCGCGTCGCCTTGGCGCAGCGCGACGTAAGTCAGCAATAAAATAGCATTTAAAGTGTGATCAAAATGCGAAAGCTCGCCATCTTGCGCCAACATCCGCCGCCCACTGTCGAGCAAAAAAATTAATTGCTGGTCGCGTTCATCTTGATATTCTTTAGAAATTAATTTCTTCAGGCGCGAAGTTGCATTCCAATTGATTTGGCGCAACGAATCCCCCGCACGATATTCTCGCAATTGGTGAAATTCCAAACCCTCGCCCCTGCGCCGCAATTGCCGAATACCAAATTGCCCCAAACGGTTGGCAGTCGCCAATAAAGTGTATTTACTGACCGTGGCAAAGTTTGGATAAATTTTGACCTCGGTCACCAAAGGCAAATAACGGCGTTGTTGCCACAAGCCCAACGGAGAATTGAGATGTAAATACACGCCTGCAAATTGTGCTGCGCCGCGCCGTTGAGGACGTAAACGGTATTGAATTTTTGCCCCGCTTCGCGCAGGGATACGAACTTGTTGCGGTTGCCCTTGAACTTCAGCAGGTTGTGGATAATCATCAAACACCATGAAAGTTTGCGCCGAGCTGCCCACATGGGTGATTTTTAGCCTGACTTCGTGCCATTCCCCTAAAGGTAAAGAAGCCGCACATACCCGTTGCACCAAGGGCGTGCGCAAAAATCGGGTTAAGATGGCATCAAATCCCATCAGTGCAAACAGCCCCAAGCTCAATAATTGCCAATACAGCAACCATTCGGGCAGAAAGCTTGCAAGCCCCGCGCAGACCACCCACAGCAATAAACTGAACAGTAAAGTGCGACTTGGTTTCATCGTTTAGGCAAACGTCTTGCCTTGCCATGCCCATTTTTCAGGGGACACGTCGCAAAATTCAATGAAAACTCTATCAGCGGCAATGGCTAATTCTGTGTTCAAAAGTTGGGTTAATTCGGTGCTCAATTGCGTAATCGAGTTTTCCACAAAGCCAATGCTTTTAACCGAGAGATGTGCACAAGCATCGCCTGAATTGCCCAAGTTCATGCAGGTATTGGGCTGTAGCACGATCATCATGTAGGCTTCGGGCTTTTTCAAAGTCGCGGCAACTTGCACGGTCAAACGGCTGAGCAAACTTTGTTGTTGGGCTTCGCTTAAGGCGAGATTGGTTTGTAAGGCGACATAAGGCATGATTATTTGTCCGCTGGGGGTTTGTTATTACAGAAATTGTCGATATGCGCTTGTGTTTCTGCGTTTTTTTGCTTGCGTACTTCATCACTCATAATCACAAATTTTTCAGGATTTTGAGGGTCTGCCAACAACATGGGTGCACCGACGTTTAAAGCCTGCATGTGGGATTTTGCTTTTTCACAATTGGCTTTACGAACGGCGGCAACTTTTTCATCTTCTTCCGTATTCGCGGCGGGTGCAGCAGCCGCAGGATCGGTTTTCTTTTCAGCGGCGGGCTTCTTCGCATCTGGAGTGGGCATGGAAGGTGCTGGCGGTGGGGTCACTTTGCTTGAGTTCATGCCGGGGGGCGGCGTTTGGGTATATTGCACATTGCCCTCGGCATCAACCCATTTATACGCGGCAAAAGTAGGCGCGCTCAGTAACAAGGCTAGCGGCAACAAATACGCAGTTTTCATCATAATTCCTTCATTAAGTACGTTAGGAAAGAGTGCGGTGGCTGATTTGAATTCAAAAATTTCAACCAAGGTAGGAGTTACGCAGTTGAAACATTAATTCTTTTATTTACAATGAGTTAGTATTGTGCGCCGCACAATCGTGTTTATAGTAAAATCAAACAGTTACCTATTCAACTGCGTAACTCCTACAAGGTTAATGATGCTGTTGTAGCATGAAAGTGAGGGAAAATAAATATAGAACCTATTTGGACTCTTAATTTTAAGCTAAGTTTGCGAGACTGAGCTGGTTGTAGCTGCGAATTTATTCGCACCTACGCGGGAATGTCTCACCCCAGTGATATGCTTTACAGCATGCTGCATCACCGCCAAATAAAAACCCCATCGCGCTCACTCTGCAACGATGGGGTTTTCACACAGTCTTAAAACACCAGGGCGTGTCATCAAATAGGCATTAACCGCTAAAGAAGCCCCTAAATCCCCTAAAGGGGATTTTAAACATTTAAATTATTTGTATTTAGCCCCCTTCAGGGGGTTGGGGGCGCAGTTTCAGATTTAAATCCGCGCTACACGCCGCTGAAACAGAGCGATTCTCTTAATTGATGACACGCCCTAGCGTGTTTTTTAAGGATTAATATTCACATTAATCGCTTGCAGATTAAACACTAAAGTTTCATCTGCTAACTTGTAAGCGGTATACACGTCAATTTTGCCGGGCAAACCTTGTAACGCGCCACTGAAAATATTGATTTCTTCAGATTCATCCAAGGCATCGCGACTGTCTGCCACTTGCAATTGATTAAGCTGATCCGTGGTAAAATTTGTACCCAAACTCAGCCAATCACTGCCACTGCGGGTAAACCATTCAGGACGCGCCGCACGGGTATTTGGCGTGTAAGCGGCTAATAATACGATATTTGCAGGCTGTCCGACATGGGTTTTATCCACGGCGACCGTGCTCGAAATCGTCACCGTGTCTTGTTGTGAAACCGTGGTGCCGACTTTGTCCGTACTGCTATTTACCACAGTGCCTTTGAAAGCGGCGGTGGTGGTAGTGCTGCTGCCTGTTTTCGTAATCGCTGCCGCAGGTACAGTGCTTGCGACAAGTGGCGTAGTGCTGGAGGCTTCAAATGCGCCAATATCACAATTGAGCACACGCAGTGCACTGCGTTGGTCGGTGGTGGGACAATTGCTAGAACCGCCTTTGTTAATCGCAGGACTGCCGCTTAATAATGCCATCGTCTGCGTTAAACCGCCATTATC
>JBDKHS010000084.1:0-5328 GCA_039797505.1 Pseudomonadota bacterium
ACTGTTTTTTTTGGGTATGAAGAGCATCTAATGTGAAGATAGCTTTATCCACTTTAAACAAACTCAATAGGGCTTGAACCTGATGAATCTCGCTTGCTGTTTTCTAAGCTCGCAAGACTAAATGACTTTGATGCCCGAAAAAGCTCACTAAACTTACAAAGTTCTGCTCCGCATCATGGCAATGACTGACAGTGCTATTAATGCTCTTTCCATCAATGGCTATCAGTTCTGGCTTGTAATAGTTCAACATCCATTGATTAAATACCTGACATAACTCTTGAATATCAAGACGATTACCAAGTCTTTGGAAGGTTGATGCACTGGGTGCTTTGCCACGTGGTAAGGGTATTTGGGTTGCCAATAATGCCCTGTGATTCTTTGCAAAACGAGCCATCGCATTAAAGCTTGTATAACCACACATCAAACTCATTATCATGATAACGAGGGTGGGTGTTTGTTGGTGACGAATGCCTTTGCTCAGACGAGAATCGCTGAGTTTGGTTAAGTAGGGGATTAAACTATTCATGGCTTATCAGACTAATCAATTGGTTAAAAGATATTCCTATTTAACTGCTTATTATATCTCAGTTTTGTATTCTTTGATGAAGCCCTGCCTAAAGGGGACTAAAGATAAATAAGTCTCTGTTTAAAGTCCCCTTTAGGGGATTTAGGGGCTGGTTTTAATCTTTCGCCCCCTTTAGGGGGTTGGGGGTGCAGTTAAGGTTTAATTGATGACACGCCCTAGATAACAGATTCATTTATGAAGAATTTTAATTCTTAGCATCAAACGCAAGTGTTGCCCACGCGCTTTCGTTTATAATAGCCCGTTTTAAAATCAGTGCAGTTTATAGCACGACTCCTACTTTTTTCGGATTTTTATCACTGAAACACACAGGATACATCAATGCGAATTACCATCTTTGGTTCAGGTTACGTGGGCTTGGTGACAGGCACTTGTCTAGCAGAAGTCGGCAACTCGGTGATGTGTGTCGATGTCAATGCGGCAAAAATTGCACAATTACAGCAAGGTAAAACGCCGATCTACGAACCCGGATTAGAAGAACTGCTGAACAAGAATCTTGCCGCAGGACGTTTGCAATTTACTACTGACATGCAGCTTGCGGTGGGTTTTGGGGAAATTCAGTGCATTGCTGTGGGCACGCCGCCTGATGAAGATGGTTCGGCAGATTTGCAATATGTGCTGAATGTTGCCAAAACCATTGGGCAATATGCCACGAAATACAAGCTGATTATGGATAAATCCACCGTTCCTGTGGGCACAGCAGAAAAAGTTCGCCAAGCGGTGCAAGTAGAATTAGAGGCGCGTGGGGTTTCCTGTGAGTTTGACGTAGTTTCTAACCCCGAATTTTTGAAAGAAGGTGCGGCAATTGATGATTTTATGCGCCCCGACCGCATTATTGTCGGCACGGACAAGGCGCGCCCTTCCGAATTGATGCGTGAATTGTACGCGCCCTTCAATCGCAATCATGACAAATTAATTGTAATGGATATTCATTCCGCAGAACTCACCAAATATGCGGCGAATGCGATGCTTGCCACGAAAATCAGTTTTATGAATGAAATGGCGGCACTTGCGGAACGTGTCGGCGCGGATATTGAGCAAGTGCGGATTGGGATTGGTTCTGACCCACGCATCGGCTTTGATTTTATTTATCCCGGTTGTGGTTATGGTGGCTCGTGTTTCCCGAAAGATGTGCAGGCTTTGGAACGCACTGCCAATCAAGTCGGTTTGCAAGCGCGGATTTTACAAGCGGTGGAAGCGGTCAATTATCAACAGCGTCATCTGCTTTTTGACAAGATTTATCAACATTTTTGCCAAGATATTCGCGGCAAATGTTTTGCGATGTGGGGTTTGGCATTTAAACCGAATACCGATGACATGCGCGAAGCGCCGAGTCGGGTGATTTTGGAAGCCTTGTGGGCGCAAGGGGCGCGGGTGCAGGTTTATGACCCGCAGGCAATGGCGGAGGCAACGCGGCTTTATGGCAAGCGCGATGATTTAATTCTGTGTGACACGCCTGAAGCGGCGGTGAAAAATGCGGATGCGCTGATTATTGTCACCGAATGGCGTTTGTTCTGTAGCCCAGATTTCCCTTATTTGAAATCACAACTCAAACAGCCGTTGATTTTTGATGGGCGTAATTTGTATGAGCCTCAGAAATTGCAAAAATTGGGGTTTACGTATTATGCGATTGGGCGGGGGGAGCGGTTGCCTGCTTGATTACTTCCCCATTTGGAAAAAATATCGTTCCCACGCGCCTGCGTGGGAATGCTTTCGAGACGTGTCACGTCTCGGGGGTATAGAGAGCATAAATTGATTCTCTGACTACTCTGGACGCAGCGCGTCCTGACTGCATTCCCACGCAGGCGCGTGGGAACGAGGAAAACGCCTCTGGAAATTTCAGGGGCGTTTTTTTATTGAGGGTGCTTTTTGTGTAGCCCGTATGAAACGCAGTGGAATGCGGGTTTAGGATTCGTGAATTTACAAAGCTACCCCGCTAATCCGCGCATCTTATCGGGTTTTCAAAATTCGGGCAACCTGATTTGATATTTAAATCAATCGAGTAAATGCTTATTCTGCTTTTTCTAACTTTTTCGACTTATTTTCGTACATAGCAATAATTGCCGTCAGCTGCTCTGCATACTGATAAATGCCATCCACTCTTTCGATTGGAAATTTCGCCTCTTTGCGTTCTTCACCGACGAATACCACTAAACTCAAGCTTTTCGGATTGTTGAAATACAGGCGACAAATCGGCTTGCGGCTGTTGTCATCTAATAAAATTCCGCAATAACTCAAAGTATCGCGCATCACCACCCGATTTAAATCGACCACGGTGCGCACGATGCTTTTCACAATGTGAAAGCCTTCGATTTCTTGTTCTGTGGTCACGATGCCTATCTTTTCAGGTACGACTTCTTCCACCACAGGAGGCTGTGCAACGACAATAGGAGCTTTTTCTTCAACCATTGCCGACTTCAGGCGTTCATTAAGCCACTCATTCATAAACTGCATGAATGCCCGTTTTACCAATTCGTTAAACTGTTGTTTCACCGTAGCAGTTAATCTGCCGCCATAAACCTGAGTGGCAATCAGTTTGATAAATTCTTCACTGGGATTTTGGATTTGCTCAGCCAGAATCTTCTTAATTTCTCGGGTGTATTTTAACTCTGTCGCCGCCGTTAAAATCTCATCCAAATTGAAGGAACTCTTACTAAAACGCTTGAGTTCTTCTATTTGGGTCTCACGCAAATCCACAAGATTGATTTCTAAAAAGGGCTTGTTATCCATCTTGTTAGGTTCTTCAATATCTGAGAAAAACCGATAGATCATGCCATTGGTCAAAATCCCAAAACGGGCTTTAGTCACTGAGAAATAACGGTACAATTGCGAGGCGTGTTTTTCCTCTAAATCTGTCCCACACTGTTTACATTCGATCAGAATTGTGGGTTCACCATCCTTAAAGATGGCATAATCAACCTTTTCGCCTTTTTTCACACCGACATCAGCAGTAAATTCGGGGACAACCTCACTAGGATCAAACACGTTATAGCCCAAAGCAGCTAAAAATGGCATGACAAAAGCGTTCTTAGTCGCTTCTTCCGTTTTAATCATGTCCACTTCCTTGGATAATTTTGACGAAAGTACTTTCATTTGATCGATTAAATCCATAATTTCTTCCTCACCCTCATTTTCAGAATTAATGCCGTGTTTAAAAAGCTTATAAATATTCTGTAATTGTCCCAATAATACCAGTTCGTCTTGAAAAATCTAGTGCTAATAGGATGTGCTGAGGCACGAAGCGCATCATTCGTGTGGAAACTGTTAATCTCGATTGATGCGCCTCCTATCGTCGGCACATCCTAATTATGCTATTTCTCTTCTTTTTTCAAACAAACCCAAGCCCTTTAATTTAAAATACTCTTATATCCAAAACTTCAACCTATAAATAAAGAGAATTGATGATGAAATTTTTAGAACGTCTCAAACAACGTGTTTTACTGTGTGATGGCGGCACAGGCACACTGATTCAAGCCGTAGACTGGGATGTTGAAAAAGACTTTCTGGGCTTAGAAAACTGCTCAGAAATTTTATGCGTCACCCGTCCCGATTTCGTGATGCAAATGCACCGCACCTACTTTTCAGCGGGCGCAGATTGCGTCGAAACCAACACCTTCGGGGCGAACAAAGTCGTTTTTGTCGAATTCGATTTAGTCGAACGCACTTACGAATTAAACAAACTTGCCGCAGAACAAGCCCGCGCCGTCGCCGCAGAATTTCACACCGAAGCCTGGCCGCGCTATGTATTGGGTTCAATTGGACCTGGCACAAAATTACCCAGTTTAGGACACACCACTTATGACGTGTTAGTCGATTCTTACGCCGAACAAGCACGCGGCTTAATCGATGGTGGCGTAGACGCGATGCTGCTCGAAACCCATCAAGATTTATTAACCATTAAAACCGCTATTCAAGGCTGTCGCATTGCCTTTGCAGAACGCGGCGTGACTTTGCCCATCATTGCACAAGTCACCATCGAAACCACAGGCACGATGCTGGTCGGCTCAGATATTGGTTGTGCAGTCACCGCCTTGGCAGCGATGGACGTAGACGCGATTGGCTTAAACTGCGCCACGGGCCCTGTCGAAATGTCCGAACACGTCAAATATTTAGGCGACAACTGGCCCGGCATGATTTCAATCATGCCCAATGCAGGTTTACCTTTATTAGTAGACGGCAAAACCGAATATCCGCTGCTCGCCCCAGAATTGGCAGATTGGCAGTCGCGCTTTGTGGAAGAAGACGGCGTGAATTTAATCGGTGGCTGTTGCGGCACCACGCCTGCCCACATTGCCGCGTTGCGAAAAATGTTAGACGCACGCCCCAATCCCGCCCCCAAAGTACGCGAGGTGAAATTAACCCCCGCCGTCAGCTCCTTATACACCTCGGTAGATTTGCGCCAAGAAAATACGGTGTTTGCCATCGGGGAACGCTCCAATGCCAACGGCTCGAAAAAATTCCGTGATTTATTAGCCACCGAAGATTGGGACGCACTCACCGCCATCGGGCGTGACCAAGTGCGCGAAGGCTCGCACGCCTTGGATTTATGCGCCGCTTACGTTGGCAGACCCGAAGCCAGCGACATGACCGAATTAGTGACCCGCTACCGTGGACAAGTCAGCGTGCCCTTGGTCGTGGACTCCACCGAAACTATCGTGTTGGAAACCGCACTCAAATATTTGGGCGGCAAAAGCATTATTAACTCCATCAACTTTGAAGACGGCGAAGAAAAAGCGCACACCGTG
>JBDKHS010000085.1:0-3244 GCA_039797505.1 Pseudomonadota bacterium
GATGCGGAATTATTTGGCATCAGTGAATCTGAGATGGGCGAGGGCGAAGGCAAGTTTATTCGCGCCCATGGCAGCACGCTATTTTTAGATGATGTTGGCGATTTGCCCTTAGATTTGCAAACCAAATTATTGCGAGTTTTACAAAAACAAGAAATTGAAGGCAATGGCGCAAAGCAGGCAGTAAAAATTGACGTGCGGGTGATTGTCGCGAGTACGCATGATTTAGCGGAACAAGTGGCTCAAGGCAAATTTCGTTCTGACCTGTATTTTCTCCTCAACAATCTCACGATTCAGATTCCCCCGCTGCGCGAACATCTGCAAGATTTACAAGCGATTTGTGATGCTTTATTAGAACAAATTTCGACACAAAGCAGCCAGCCACAACGTGAACTTTCTGCCTGCGCTTTGGAATTGTTGCGTGGGCAAGAATGGAAATATAATATTAGGGAAGTGCGCAAAGTCTTAGAACAGGTTTTAACCAGCACCGAACAAATGGTGTTGACTGCTGAAGATGTGTATCAGATATTTCCACACTTGCGACGCACGGAAATCATCGCGCCTGAAAAAGTGTATCGTTCTTTAGATGAGGTGGTGGCAGAAGCGGAAACCCGTGCTATTCAAGAAGCTTTAGTCGCAAGCGGTGGCAAAAAAGCCCGAGCGGCAAAGTTATTGGGAATTTCGCGGGCGAAATTGTATGACAAATTGCATACTTTGCGCTTGCTTGAATTTGCACACGACGAAGAGCTTTAACCGCAATGACTGAAGCCCTACCCTCTTTAAAAGGGGGATACACTCATTAAGTCAAGCATCACATAAAGCATAAGACCTTCTAAGTTTTAAAAACCTAGAAGGTCTTGAATCCCGCACAATGAGGATTGACAGTGCTACACAGTGCTTAAACTCCCCAGATTCCACACACACTTAAACTGTGGCATCGTCTAATTTAATCCGAGTACGCACCTGATTTATCTGCGCAATCCGAAAGATAAGTTTTTAGCTTAAACACCCGCCGCCGCTGCAATTCCTCCCCAATTTTCGCCCCTGTGAAACCCGCCGCCACCACATCCGCCACATCGACTTGTTGCACTTGCTCGAAATAACTTTGAAATAAAGCGGCTTGTGGATACGGACGATTTTCCAAACCCAGCCGCCCGCGTGCATCGGCTTCACACGCCAGCAGAAATTGTGCAAAACGTTGCGGGCGACGAAATGCGTCTAAATGCTGCACGGTTTGCAGCACGGTTTGCGGCTTCAATTCAGTCACACGGTGGCAATGGGTGTGAAAACGCGCCACCAACACCGCCAATTCTTGAAAATGGCTGGGGGCACGGCAACGGCGGCACAATTTCGCCACCAATTTCCCGCCCGTTTCTTCATGCCCATAATGATGCGGCAAAATATCGGACGGAGTCGCGCCCTTGCCTAAATCATGGGTTAAGGCAGCAAAAATCACCTGAGGGTCATCGCTTAACAGTCTCGCCTGTTGCACCACCAGCAAGGTGTGAATACCCGTATCAATTTCAGGATGATGCTTTTCAGGCTGTGGCACGCCAAATAACGCCGCAATTTCAGGAAACACTTTTGCCAACGCGCCACATTCATGCAGCACTTCGATAAAACGCGCGGGATATTTTTCCCCCAAAGCACGCACCGTTTCCTGCCACACCCGTTCAGGCACTAAATAATCGACCTCACCCGCTGCCAACATCTGGCGCATCAGTTCCAAGGTTTCAGGCGCGATGCTGAAATTAAATCGCGCCGCAAACCGTGCCAAACGCAAAATGCGCACAGGGTCTTCCACAAAGGCGGGGGACACATGGCGCAAAATGCCCGCTTTTAAATCCGCTTGCCCATTGAACGGGTCAATCAGTTTGCCCGCCGCATCCTCCGCCATCGCATTGATGGTTAAATCGCGACGGCATAAATCTTCTTCTAAAGTCACATCGGGCGCGGCATACACGCTAAACCCCGTATAACCGCCTTGGGTTTTACGCTCGGTGCGGGCAAGCGCGTATTCTTCCTTGGTTTTGGGATGCAAAAATACGGGAAAATCGCGCCCGACTTGTTGATAGCCTTGCTTGATTAAGTCGGCTGGATTTGCCCCAACCAGAACCCAATCAACATCTTGCGTCTCTAAACCCAGTAATTTATCGCGAACCGCGCCGCCCACTTTATAAACGTGCATTTTTAACGAGTTTTTCCTGCGAGAAAACGGAAACGGTCATAACAAGATTTGTGATGCAACGGGGCTAAATAACTGGGTAATAGCGATTCTACGCTGGCGGGTTTGATGCCAAATTCTGCCAATTGATTTTCACTGCACACACTGGCTTGTTGTGCAGACAGATAATTATCCAGCGAATACGGTTTATTTGGCAGTTTTCCCATCAATTCTGCGGCACGTTTCGACCATTTGTCATCTAAACCGATAATTTTGCGTTTTAAGCCCAACAATTTTGCAGTGTAAGTTACTAATTCTGCAAGGGTATAGGCTTTTGCGCCACACAAGTTATAACGTTTACCGTAAGTTTTTGGATTATCAATGCTAAGTAGCATGGCTTGCACTAAATCGCCCACCCAAATTGGGGCAAAACGCGCTTGTGCGGAAGGCAAGAAAAACAGGTAATTGGGAATTTTTAATAAATTGGCGAAACGATTGAAAAAGCTGTCGTGTTCGCCAAAAATCACCGAAGGTCTAAAACTGGTGACATCGATGCCAATCGCATTGTGCAGTAAATTTTCGCCTTCGCCTTTGCTGCGCAAATAAAAACTGCTGCCTTTTTTGGGGTCGGCATTGAGTGCGCTGAGATGTAACACGCGGTGCACGCCATTGGCTTGACAGGCGGTAATAATCTTTTTGGGGAAATCGACATGGGCGCGTTGGAAACCTGCGCCATCGCTGCCCGTTTCGTTCAAAATGCCGATGAGATTGACCACCACTTCACAGCCTGCCAATTGCGCATTGAGTACGGATTGTTCTCTTAAATTCGCTTCGACCAATTGCACATTGGGAAATAAGAAAAGTTCACGGTGTGATTCACGATGACGGGTTAAAATTTTGACTTGCCAACCTTGCTTCATTAATTGCAAGGTCAATTCTTTACCGACAAAACCTGTTCCACCCAAAAGGCATATTTTTCGCATTATTTTGTTCCTCGTTATTATTAGTTTTGATTGTGACAATAGCGGGGCAAGGGATCAAGTCTATTGCGAATAAAATCGTAATTGATGGCAGCGATTTATT
>JBDKHS010000086.1:0-4412 GCA_039797505.1 Pseudomonadota bacterium
GCACGCCACCATAATCTGCCCAAAGACGATTGTCGCTTTATGTGTCTGCAAAATCCTGTCGGCATGTCGCTGAAAACGCGCGAGGGTCAACCATTTCTTGTTTTAAATGGGACGCAAACTCAATCCGCCAGTATTCACAATTTGATTGCAGAAATAGACGATATGCGTCAATTGGGGGTCGATATTGTGCGTATCAGCCCTCAACCAGTACACACTGCTGAAGTGATTGCCACATTTCGGGCAGCCATAGCGGGGAATCTCACCCGCACAGCCGCGAAGCAGGCGTTGACCCCCTTCCTGTTTGATGCGCCTTGTGATGGATATTGGTATGGTCGTTCGGGCATTGAACAATCAACGGAAACATCGATATGAAACCAGATAGCCCGCGTTTTTTGCGTTCACTGCGCCAAGTTGTCGAAAGATTGCCCACCTTGCCGCCCTCTTTTACCTTGACTTGTTTGCTAAATTTGAGCTTACATCAGGTGATTCGTCGCCGTGATTTGCAGGCACTGTATGGAAAACGTATTAAAATTCATGTGACCGATGTAGGATTACAGCTTTATTTCACCATCGACACCCAAGGCTTTTCTCCCGTCAAGGCAAGCAGCACAACAGATTTAGCCATCAGTGCGACAGTACATGATTTTTACCTGTTGGCAATGCGTAAAGAAGACCCTGATACTTTATTTTTCAACCAGCGATTACGGGTAGAAGGTGACACGGAGCTTGGATTGGTGGCAAAAAATACCTTGGACGCTCTTGAACATCCTGTGCTAAAACTGGAACAGTTTCTTCCTAAACCCGTATTCAATGTGATAAAAGCAAAATTGTGGGCATAAAAATGCTGTTAGAGTGATGTGCGGTCTTTAACCCAAGTTTGGCGAGCCATTTCAGACAACAAAAGACCTGCTGGGTTTTCAAAATCGAGCAGGTCTTTTTAACTGCACCCAAATCCGCTAAAAAGAGCCAAAGATGCAAGTGCTTGTCTTTAACATCCTGTTTAACCTGAATTTTGTAGTAGGGTGGAATAGCGTAGCGTATTCCACCATGAAACGTGATAGTTCTAGGGTGTGTCATCAATTAGACCTCAACTGCGCCCCCAGCCCCCTAAAGGGGAGGGCTAGTGCAAGAAGCATAATGCTTTTTAAAACATAGGATTACGCTAGTTTTTCTTTTTCTTATATTTTTTAACTTATTTTTATAATGAGTCTTTTATAAAAATAGCAGACTAAATATTATAACTATATGATTATAAAGCATAATAACTGTTACGTAACGATTTATCTGCTTCTTAACGAAAGTGTACAGAATACTGAACGTTTCGTAACAGGTAAAAAAAAGTAATCTAACTCCATGTTATAAAAATGAATTATGCTTCTTGCATTGGCTCTCCCCTAACGGGGGTTGGGGGCGCAGTGAATCCTATTTGATGACACACCCTAGGTCTAATGCTCGATTTAAGCCTTATTCTCCCTTGAATTATGCATTAACTTAATGCCAGTGACGCGAGAACCTTGGAATGAGATAAACTTTCTACTCTTTCTTATCCCAAGCTCAGGTTCGTTAAAAATTATCCCTTGCTCTCTAATTTCAGTACAATGCGGCTTTAAAGCTATAATGTAAATCCTCATGCTGCTGCGTATTCTCGAAATTCTATTTCCGATTTTTACCATTATTGCAATTGCGTATTTCTACACCCGCTGTTGCCCCACCGACATGCGTGTCGCCAATCGCCTCAATATCGATATTTTCACCCCCGCCTTATTATTCAGTGTCTTAGCGGATAAGTCTTTCAATATTGTAGAATATCAACAGCTTGCTCTTGGCGGCTTGGTGATTATTTTGGGGTCGGGTGTGCTGGCCTATCCCTTAGTACGCTGGGGAAAATTACCCTTTAAAGTATTTTTACCGCCCATCATGTTCACCAACACGGGAAATATGGGTTTACCCCTGATTTTATTCAGTTTTGGTGAGCAAGCCTTGCCTGCGGCGGTGATGCTGTTTGTGGTGGAAAATACCCTGCATTTCAGCGTGGGAATTTATATGATAGATCACCGCGCACCCTTGTGGCAGGTGTTGAAATTACCGATTATTATCGCCACCCTTTTGGGGTTGTTGGTCAGCAGTTTGCAAATGGCGATTCCACCCGCATTAATTATGCCGATTAAAATGTTGGGGCAAATATCTGTGCCACTAATGTTATTTGGTTTGGGGGTGCGTTTGCTGGACATTGATTTCAATGATTGGCGCATTGGTTTATTGGGCGCGGTGGTGTGCCCTGTCGCAGGGGTGGGCGCGTATTTACTGATTACACCGTGGCTCAATTTATCGCCAATACAGCAGGGCATTTTGTTGGTGTTTGCGGTGTTACCGCCTGCGGTCTTGAATTATATGATGGCTGAAAAATATCATTTAGAGCCGCACAAAGTGGCTTCGATTGTGTTGTTGGGCAATGTGTTGAGTGTGATTAGCATTCCCTGCGCCCTTGTTTTTGCCTTGCCTAAACCTGTTTAAATTTTGATGGATATAAGATGCACCCTGAGTATGCCCGTGAACTCATGATTCAACGCCTACAACGTCAAGGCATTAAAAACCCGCTGGTATTGGCGGCAATGCAGCAAGTGCCGCGTCATCTGTTTATCGACGAGGCGTTTGGCAGTCATGCGTATAGCGATTATGCGATGCCGATTGGGCAAGGACAAACCATTTCGCAGCCATATATCGTGGCATATATGACAGAATTATTATTGCAGCAGGGCAAGCGCGATAAAGTCTTAGAAATTGGCACGGGCTGCGGGTATCAAACTGCGATTTTGGCGCAATTGTTCAAACAGGTGTATAGCATTGAACGCATTGGCAGTTTAAGTAATAAGGCAGAATCACGCTTAGCGCAGTTAGGAATTGAAAATGCTTGTTGTCGTTATGGTGACGGTTATGCGGGTTGGGTGGAAAATGCGCCGTATCCTGCGATTTTGGTCACTGCTGCGCCTGAAGACATTCCTCTTGCTTTGTTGGATCAGTTGGCAATTGGCGGCTTTTTAATCATTCCTGTGGGCAAGGAAAAATCTAGCCAACAGTTGTTAAAAATCGTGCGCACCCGTAGCCATTATGAGCAACATATTTTAGAAGAGGTGAGTTTTGTGCCGTTGCGGGAAGGGATTGGTTAAATTTCCTGCTATGCCGTATTACAGGGTAAAACACTTTGGATTAAAGCGGGCGGGTTTTGCTAATTTGAACTGTTCATCATGAATCGTACCCAGATATAAACCCGCTTCAAAAGTTTTTTGTTTGACTTCTTTGCTTGCCGCCACCGTCGCAATCATGCCATATAATTTTTTGTGGGCGAGTTCTGGGAAAAATTTAGGAAATTCCGCCAGTGTATTAAGCACTTGTGCAATGCCTTTTTCGGTTAAATGGCTTTTGACTTCAACGATAACCACGGTGTTGCTCGTACCATTGCTATAACCCAAAACATCAAGTTCTAATTCACCATCGCCTTTCTGTGATTTGACGTTTGTCGAAATGGTTTCGAGTCCAAAATGTTCACGCAAAATTCTTTCCATCGCAGGAAATGCCATGCCTTCGGTGAAACTGCCAAATTTATTGCCAATGCCACCCAGTTGAATGCCCAGTTCTTTGAGTTGTTTGCTTAATCTGCGATCGTTTTCTTTGAGTTGTCGATCTGTTTCTTTCAGTTGCTTGTCGGTTTCCTTGATTTGCTTGTCGGTTTCTTTTTGAGCCAAAGAAAGTTCTTTTAACTCGCGGTCGGTTTCTTGCATTCTGCGGTCGGTTTCTTTGGATTGCAGGGCGGTCTCTTTTTGTAAAAGCGCAATGCTTGTAATCAGGTCTCGTAGTTCTTGGTCGGTCATGGGCATGTCCTCGGATTTGTTGTCTGAACCTTGATGCATTTAATTAACCTGAGTTCGGGATAAGAAAGAGTAGAAAATTTAGTCGTAGGGTGGAATAGCGTAGCGTATTCCACCCTGAAGCGTGATAGTTTTAGGCATAGCGCAGTTGAATCGACAAGGCTCTCCTTGTACTGCAGAGGTAATTATTCCAAGGCTGGAGCGTTGGAACGAGATAATAGGCTAATATCATCATTAATTTAACCTGAGTTCGACGTAAATACTTATACATATTAGGAGTTACGCAGTTGAATCGGTAACTGTATTACTGCGGTGGAATACGGCTTGCGCCTATTCCACCCTACGCTTGATAAAGCTTTTTAAATTAATTAACCTGAGTTCGACGTAAATACTTATATATTAATTAGTCTCGTAGGTTGGGCTGGCAACGGCAACCCAACTGAACTGCTTTATTTTCGTTGGGTTAGCCTAGGCTAACCTACTTTAATTTATGCTTATTTGCACCCACATAAACATTAACTTATTGAGTATTCATGTAGTTGCAGC